>JAFYSI010000038.1 GCA_017559425.1 Alistipes sp. | reverse complement strand
GAGGAGATGCCACCAGAGTTGTACTCAGATGTTGTGAAGAATGGTGTCTACCTCGCAGGTGGTGGTGCCTTGATTAAGGGTCTCGACAAGCGACTCACCAAGAAGTCTGGTTTGCCAGTCCACATTGCTGAGGATCCACTGCGTGCTATTGCTCGTGGTACTGGTATCGCCCTCAAGAATATTGGCAACTTCTCATTCCTTATGGGTGGCGACAAGTAGTCAAGCAGACTAAGTCACAACCATCAGGAGCAAGAGGCTCTACAGAATAAAAAATTATCGGAACGTGTATAACTCAGAGCCCTGGGCTGTTATACACGTTTCGAAGTAATGGAGGTTTTGCGACAGAGTGTCGAAGACCTCTTTTTGACCGAAAATTATGAATAGGCTTTTAGAGTTCATTAAGCGTATCTATGTGGTGCTGCTCTTCATCTTGTTGGAGTGCATCGCCATCTGGCAGTACGCCACATCAACACCCTATACCGAGGCCAAGATTCTCTCACGCACAACGGCTGTTGGCGGTTACTTCAGCAGGAAGATTACCAACATCAACCACTTCTTCTCGCTCGCTGGCGAGAACAATATGCTCACACACCGCGTTGCAGAGTTGGAGCAGACCTTAGAGCGTGAGCGTGAGCTTTTGGCCGACTACACCGAGGAGTCGTGGCAGCGTAAGATGGCCGACGAGGACGATCTTCACTACCGCTACTACCCTGCTCGCGTAGCATCGATGACCATTAGCCACCTTCGCAACTACATCATCTTGGACAAGGGCGAGCGTGACGGCATCAAGAAGAATATGGGTGTCATCACTCCCGACAAGTACCTTGTGGGTTACATCATCGAGGTCTCGGAACGTTACTCTGTGGCTATGCCTGTGCTCAACACCGAGTTTACGATGGGTGGTAGCCTCCAGATGACCAACTACACCTGTTCGCTTCGCTGGTCGGGCGACTCGCCCTATCACGTCGACATCCTCGATGTCTCGACCTATGCACAGCCTGAGGTGGGTATGGCCGTTGAGGCGTGGTCGGAGCGTATGCCAAAGGGTGTAACTGTGGGATATATCGAGAGCTTCGAGCACAACGCTGCAAAGACTGCCTACTCGGCACGTCTGAAGCTAGCAGTAGATATGTCGGCACTCGACAATGTGCTCATCGTTGAGAATACCCACTACGGAGAGCTCGAGTCACTGATGGACAACCTCGATATTCAGTCATCGTCTAACGGCACAAAATAGAAGAACAATGTATAAGTACATACCCTATATTTGGTTGGTTCTCGCGGTGGTGTTGGTGCAGATCTTCCTGCTCGACAACATCGACCTCGGTGCCTCGATATCTGTCCTCATTCGCCCAATGATTTTCCCTCTCGCGGTGCTTCTTCTGCCCGTTGAGTGGAAGTCGGTGTGGGTATTGTTGGTGAGCTACGCTGTGGCACTCGTCTTGGATATGATGCTCGGCGGTTCGGGCATCTACGTCCTCACGTTGCTGCCCATAGCTCTGCTTCGTCGTTCGTTGCTCTTCATCACCACACGACGCTCTGTGGAGTCGAGCGACCAGTCTCAGCTCTTCTCGCGTATGCGTCTTGGACAGCTAATGCTCTATGTGGGCGTCACGCTGCTGCTACACCACACGCTCTTCTTTGCAATGGAGACCCTCTCAATGGCAAACTTTGGTCGTCTTGTAGCTACAATCCTTCTGAGCACATTGTGCTCACTACTCCTGTCGTGGCCTATTGTACGTCTCTTCACCTCTAAAGTTACGGCATAATGGGAAACAAGGGAACTCAGCGTTATCATCGCTTGCAATATATCGTGCTCCTTGCCGCTATAGCAATCCTGGCACGACTCTTCTACGTGCAACTTGTCGACGACAAATATAAGGCTCTTGCCGAGGCAAACATTATGCGTGTCGACATCGACTACCCTATGCGTGGCGAGGTGCTCGACCGTCGTGGTGAGTATCTCATCCGTAGCCGTGTGTGCTACGACGTGATGGTCGTCACACGCGACATCCCCCGCGAGGGCTTCGACTCGGTACGTCTGGCAACAATCCTCAACATCTCGATGGATAAGCTTCGTCGTGAGTTGCGTCGTGCTGGTCCTAACTCACGCCAGCCACACCTCGTCGTGGGCTACCTCTCGCAGGAGGCTAAGCTCATCTTGGACGAGAGCGACTTCAAGGGCTTCTACACTCGTTTCCGCACAGCTCGTGAGTATCCACGCCAGGTCGGTGGTAACCTCTTGGGCTATGTTAGCGAGGTTGACCAGCGACAGATCGACAAGTGGGACTACTACTCTGCCGGTGACTACATTGGTATTGGCGGTGTTGAGTCGGCCTACGAGACACTGCTTCGTGGCGAGAAGGGCATCAGCTACCACGCCAAGGATACGCGTGGTGCTATCGTAGGCTCATACAAGGATGGAGCTCTCGACGTTCTACCTGTGAAGGGTACGCAGCTAACCTCTACTATCGATGCTCGTCTTCAGGAGTTTGCCGAGAAGCTGATGATTGGCAAGGTGGGTGCTGTGGTGGCTATCGAGCCATCAACGGGCGAGATCCTTGTAATGGTGTCGTCGCCAACCTACAACCCCGACCTGATGGTGGGTCGCCAGCGTAACGAGAACGTTAGCGAGATGATGCGTAACCAGCGACAGCCACAGTTTACCCGTGCACTCAAGGAGCACTATGCCCCAGGCTCTACGTTTAAGCTCGTGCAGGGCCTCATCGGCCTTGAGGAGGGTGTGCTCGTACCTGGCGATCGCTACCCTTGCCATATGGGTTACACCTACGGCAAGCGTACGATGGGTTGCCACTCTCACGCCTCACCGCTCGACCTACGTCGTGCTGTGGCAGAGTCGTGCAACGCCTACTTCTGCTACGTCTTCAAGAATATTATCACGAGTCCAAAGTATGGTAGCGTAAAGGAGGGTGTACGTCGTTGGAGCGAGTATGTCAAGAGCTTCGGCTTTGGCGAGAAGCTCGGCTGCGACCTCTATGGCGAGAGTAAGGGTTTTGTGCCTACTGTCGAGTTCTACGACAAGACCTACGACGGTCGTTGGAACTGGGGTACAGCAATGTCGTGTGCCATTGGCCAGGGTGAGATGGCTTGTACACCTCTTCAGATGGCCAACCTTGCAGCGATCATCGCTAACCGCGGCTACTACTACACGCCTCACATCATCAAGGCCATAGATGGTCAGGACTCTATCGACCGCCGCTTCTACGAGCGTCACTACACGATGGTCTCGGAGAAGAACTACGCACCGATCATCGACGGTATGTGGCAGAGTGTTAACGACGGAGGTACGTCGCGTGCTGCCAAGCTCGAGGGTTGGGATGTGTGTGGTAAGACTGGTACTGCCGAGCACTACCGCCGCACAGCATCGGGAGGTCGCTACCCCGACCACTCTACCTTCATCTCATTTGCTCCACGCAACAACCCCAAAATTGCCATCACGGTATATATCGAGCACGGTGGCTTTGGCTCGGAGATCGCTGTGCCTATCGCCAGCCTTATCGAGGAGCTCTATTTGACCGATACTATTAAGCGTCCTGAGATGCTCGACCGCGTACTAAAATACACCATTAACTACGGCTACTACGATGCCAAGCAGCGTAAGTACGACGAAAAACACCCTAAAAAGTAGAGGCTATGATGTCACTATATAACAACTCTGCATACTCTGGAGGCCGCCAGTCGTCGTCACTCTTCGGACGTGTCGACCTTGTGGCTCTTGGTCTCTACCTTGCCCTTGTCTTTGCGGGTATTGTCTGCATCACATCGGCATCATACGACATCGACGTAGAGAGCCTATTCTCGCTCAGCCACAACTATATGAAGCAGATTATGTGGTTTGGTATCGCATCGGTTGTGGGTCTTGTGATTCTGCTTCTCGAGCGTCGATACTTCCATATGTTCGCCTACCCAGCCTATATTGTCGGCATTCTGCTGCTCTTGGCACTCTTTGTGCTGGGTAAGAAAGTTAACGGTGCTACGGCGTGGTTTGAGATTGGAGGTATCAGAATGCAGCCCGTAGAGTTCGTCAAGATTGCCACAGCCCTGATGATGGCACGCGTGATGAGCGACTACTCGTTTAATATAAACCGTATTCGCGACCTTGTGAAGGTGGCACTCGTGATATTCATTCCGATTCTTATCATCGTCATCCAGAATGATACGGGTTCGGCACTTGTGCTATGCTCGTTCCTCTTTGTATGCGTGCGAGAGGGTCTTACCAAGTACCTCTACTTCCCAGTAATCTTCACGGTGATGCTCTTTATCAGCTCCTTTATCTTTACTCACGGAGCGATATTCCTCATACTTCTCATAGCCTTTATGCTCTACAGCATCTTCAAGACTGGCGAGGTGGTTATGCACGTTAGAATCCTTGCGGCAATACTTCTTGTAACGCTACTTCTTGCCGTGCTCACACCACTTAGCGGCTACGCCTCGCTGATGATCACCTGCGGCATTGCAGCGGTGATATTGGGTGTTGTGGCTATCAAGATGCGAGCAATGGTGCTGCTCTGGCCCATTATACTCTTTGTCTACGCAATGATATTTGTGCCTACCTGCAATATGCTCTTTAGCAATCTTAAACAACACCAGCAGGACCGAATACTCACATACGTAGGCATCAAGAGCGACCCTAAGGGTATCGACTACAACGTCAACCAGTCGCTCATTGCCATCGGCTCAGGAGGTATGTGGGGCAAGGGCTTCCTCGAGGGTACGCAGACTAAGTACGACTACCTGCCTGAGAAGCACACCGACTTTATCTTCTGTACCGTGGGCGAGGAGTGGGGATTCTTCGGCACAACCATAGTGGTGATGCTCTACATAGCCCTCATCCTACGCCTTATGCGTATGGGCGAACGCATCAAAGAGCCCTTCGGTAGAGTCTACTGCTACGCCGTAGCGGCAATTCTGCTGTTCCACGTGTGGGTAAATATAGGTATGACCATTGGCCTTATGCCTGTGATGGGTATCCCTCTGCCGCTGATGAGCTATGGAGGCTCGTCGCTTGTGGCGATGACCATACTTATTATGATCGCCATCCGCCTCGACGCAAGTACCGAGGATGAGAGCATCTATTTCGGATAGTAACAAAAGAACAATTATGGATAAAGAGAGACTTATATTCCTTACCAACGACGACAGCTACCTCTCGAAGGGCTTTCGTGCATTGGTAGAGCTTGCCAGCGAGTTTGGCCGCGTAATCGCCATCGCCCCCGATAGGGTGCAGAGCGGTATGAGCCAGGCAATAACCATCAACCAGCCACTTTTCCTCCGCCAGGTGGAGAGTCGTGAGGGTGTCGAGATCTATGCCTTCTCGGGTACGCCCGTCGATTGTGCTAAGATTGCCTTCGACCACTTCTTCTCTGAGCAGAGGGTCGACCTTGTACTCTCGGGTATCAACCACGGTTCTAATGCTGCGGTGAACGTGATGTACTCAGGAACTATGGGTGCTGCCATCGAGGGTAGCTTCTATGGTGTCCCTTCTATAGGCCTCTCGCTCGACGACCACGATGCTGATGCAGACTTTGAGGGTGCTGTGGAGTATGGTCGCAAGATTATCAGCTCAGTACTCGCGGCTGAGGCATCGCTACCACGCCCCTTGTGCCTAAACGTCAACTTCCCACGCTGTGCAGCAAGCGAGATTCAGGGTATCCGCCTCTCGCGACAGACACGAGGCTTCTGGCGTGAGGACTTCTACGCACGCCAAGATCCGCACGGTCGCGACTACTTCTGGCTCACTGGAGCATTCCAGAATGCAGAGCCCGAGGCTGAGGATACCGACGAGTGGGCATTGGCACACAACTACGATGCAGTAGTACCCGTACAGGTCGATATGACTGACTACAGAATGCTGCAAAATCTTGACGGAGTTATTAAGTAGAGCATAAACCGAGATGTCAGGCGTTGAGATATTGATGATTGTGGCCATCGTTATGCAGCTCGTAGCGATGATTACGGCCATACTGCTTATCCGCGAGACCAAGTATAGCCTCTTGTGGATATCGTGCATCATAGGTCTTATGTTCCTGAGTGTCGAACGCATACTCCAACTAAGGCTCTTCGACGGCTTTGAGGTCTCCAACCTCACCTTTGCCTGGATGGGTATCATCGTCTCGGTCTGCTTCTCGACCGGTGTTGTCTGTGCACGTCTGCTCGTCAACCACGTCGACCGTATGGCCTATCACCGTCGCCTGCTCGAGAACCGCCTGATGACTGCCGTGATACGCACCGAGGAGCGTTCACGAGCATCCATCTCGCGAGAGCTCCACGATGGTCTTGGACCACTCCTCTCCTCAGCAAAGATGTCGCTCTCGGCACTCTCGCGTGCTGAGCTCAGCGACCGCGATAGAGCTACGTTGCAGAATACTGCAGCCGTAATCGACGAGGCGATACGCTCGCTACGCGACATATCAAACAATCTATCGCCACACGTGCTCAACAACTTCGGTCTTATGCGAGGCATCAAGAACTTTGTTGACCGCACCACCACGCTGCACAACATCGAGATCGAGTTTAAGACCACGCTCGGCGACCAACGCTTTGACTCCAACATCGAGGTGATCATCTACCGCGTTGTCTGCGAGCTTATCAACAACTCGCTCAAGCACTCAAACGGCACAAAGATAACAATCACACTTACACACAAGCTCGACCGTATAACGCTCGACTACTCGGACAATGGCTGTGGCTTTGCCATCGACGAGGTCGGCGACAGCGGTATGGGACTATCTAATATACGCTCACGCGTGCAGTCACTCGGTGGCAAGTTCCGCCTTGCGAGTGGCAAGGGTGAGGGTATGTCGGCACATATCACGGTGTCGACAAGCACCAAGATGCTTCAGATGTCGAAACGTGATATTCGACGACTAAAGATTCGTGAAAGAAATGGAGAGAAAAGTTAAAATCGCACTTGTTGACGACCACACACTATTTCGTAGTGGTCTTGTAGGCCTCCTCTCGCAGCACCCAAGCTATGAGGTTGTTGCCGATGTGGGCAGTGGTGAGGAGTTTTTGTCTATCTTGCCCGGAATGGATGTCGACGTTGTATTTATGGATATTTCGATGCCTGGCATCGACGGCTCCGAGACAACACGTCGTGCCCTTGCTGAGCGTCCTGAGCTACGCATTATCACCCTCTCGATGTATGGCGACGAGCACTTCTACTCGCTTATGTTGGAGTGTGGAGCATCGGGCTTCCTGCTCAAAGACTCAGACATCGAAGAGGTATACGCAGCTATCGACAACGCTGTGAAGGGTGACAGCTACTTCAGCTCAGCACTCCTCAACTCGCTAACACGCAATATGAGCCGTTTGGCAACAACGGTCTCGAGCGACGAGGATGCACTCTCGGAGCGAGAGATTGAGATCCTGGTGGAGGTCTGCCGCGGCCTATCAAACCAGGAGATTGCCGATAAGCTCTTTATCTCGAAGCGTACGGTGGACAAGCACCGTGCCAACATATTAGAGAAGACAGGGTGTAAAAATACGGCAAACCTTGTGGTCTACGCCATCAAAAACCGTTTGGTGGAGATCTAACAAAAATGAGGGTGTCCAACAAGTCTGTGTTGAACACCCTCATTTTTAATAAGTTGTATAACAAGAGCTAATTTTAGGCTTAAGTTCCTTTTCACCGCTCACGCTCGGCATAGTCCGCAAGCGGTCTCTGCTCTCGCTTACTCGCGGCGTTGCGAAGCTCGAAAAAGCGGAGTTTACTTAGCGTAAATGAGCATTTTGAGAGCGAGCATAATGACAAAGTAGCCTTGTTAGACACCTTCATATATTATATATGTAAGGCAGTCTTAGTAGACAACTCTATTTTAGCATTCGATAATGGCAATACATCAACTTGCCCTCATCGTCTCGAAGATGCATACCTCCACCCTCGCAGAACTGCCATACCTTACAATCTTTGCACTCGTCACTCTTGGTCCACTCGCGGTTACGGAACTTATCGAAGCGATTTTGCCATACACCCCAGAAGCTGTCCGTGTAGATGTTACCCTGCGTGTAGTTAGCCCTCACACTGGTACATCCCGAGATGTCGCCATTGACACGAATTGAGGCTACATTAACGCCCGCAGCACACATATAGAAGTGGTCACGCACCTCGCTCTCATAGCCACCGAGGAAACCCTCACAGGCGTAGCTGAGGTTGATACGATTCTCAAGACGTGTCTTACGGATAAACTCCATTACGCGGCGGAAATCACTGGCCGATAGGTGGAGCTTATCATCACGCTTGGCACGTCCTGCAGGGAAGATAGAGAAGATACGCCAATGTGTAATACCCTCACTAATAAGCAGTTCATTCCACTCCTCAAGACGTGGCACAAGCTCAGGAGTGACACAGGTAATAGCGTCGTAGGCAATGCCCGACTTGCTAATCATACGCAGTGCGGCAAGGGCACGCTCATAGCTCAGCGGATTCTGTCGAATGGCATTATGGATAGGCTCAAAGCCATCGAAGCTAACAGATACAGACCTTAAACCTGCCTTGAGAAGGGCATCAAAACGCTTGGGGGTGAGAGCCATACCATTGGTCACCATACCCCACTTATAGCCACGCTTGGTGACCTCCTGACCAGCACGCTCCAAGTCGTCACGCACCAACACCTCACCACCCGAGAAGATGATGAGTACACGTCCAGGGTCAACATTAGGCGTAACCTCAGTGTCGAGAACGTGCAGAAAATCCTCGAGAGGCATATCACGAAGCTCGGAGTCTGTACGACAGTCACTACCACAATGCCTACACCTAAGATTACAACGAAGCGTACACTCCCAAAAGAGTGTACGCAACGAATGACGCTCGACAACCTCACGCCTAACGCTCTTGAATAGCTTGAGACCCAAATACTTACGAAGTCCTAAACGCTTTCCTTTCACGGTTGTCTACACTATATTAATAGCCCGAGACTATTCGTTCTGCTCCTTCTGTGCCTCCTGTGCCTCCTTTGCAGCTATCTCAGACTTAATCTCCTCGAGACGCTTCTCAGCCTCCTCGTCGGTGATGGGGTGAGCAACGCTGCCATCAGGGAATGGCACACCCTCCTCCTCAGGCTTAACAGTCTCGGCATCCTCTACAGGACGAACAATCTGACCATCGGGGAATGGCACTCCGTACATAAGCATAATGCGTGGATCCTCAGTCTCGCTCTCCACGTTATCTGGCTTGGCATCCTCACTCTTGCTCAACTTCTTGGTGTTGCAGCAAGCAGCTGTTGAGAATCCGAGCAAAGTCAATAGGGCTATCTTCCACTTCATATTCATAGGTAGCTCGTTTTTTTATTTACATTCTGTACAAATGTAATAGTTTTTTGGGGATTCTACAAATAAAACATCAAAAATTGCCATTTAGTATTGCCAGGAGAAATAAATTTTGTAACTTTACGCTTGCGATTAAAACTTATTGCTATGCAGGGACGTGTCAAATGGTTCGATGCCAAGCGAGGCTACGGCTTTATCACAGGCAGTGACGGTGTCGACGTCTATGTCCACTATACAGCCATCCAGAGCGATGGTTTCCGCACGCTGAAGCACAACTGGTGCGTCAGCTACGATATTGTCGTCTCGGCCGACGGACGACCCGAGGCACACAATGTCGAGGTGCAATCCAAGAGAGCACAAACCCGCAAATAGAGAGAGATTTAGAGCGAAAAGGGAGAGTAGAGAGAGTAGGGAGAGTAGAGAGATTAAGGAGAGTAGGGAGATTAAGGAGAATAAGAAGATTAGGGAGCTTAAGGAGTTTAGAGGACTCTTCTAAGCTCTTTTCTTTATTTATAACGTGATCTCTGCCAGCACCTACCCTACAACCACTCTTTCCAACGCTCCACAACAATCTCTTCCCGAAGCTCATTAAATTCCCTAAAATCCCTAATCACACGCACAACTACCAGGATTCGAACTGCGAGTATTGTTTAGTAAGACAACTTTTGATGGGACGATGAATCTGCCTTGCACAATGCTTGCATTTGGGTATAGGCAATTCAGCATCATAGACACACAGTGCTAACACCAACCCATAAGCCAACAGGTAAAACAAAAAAACGACCTTCCGAAGAAGATCGTTTTAGTTGGGCTACCTGGATTCGAACCAAGAATGACAGGACCAGAATCTGTAGTGTTACCATTACACCATAGCCCAATAGTTTTGTTTTGACGGTGCAAAAGTAGAATAATATTTTTGATTTGCAAAGAAAAAAGTGAAAAATTTTTCATATCTTTGTTAAGTTTTATTTTAGGAACTATCATTAAAATACATAAACTCGTTGATTATGAGCAATATAAAGACAAAGCTGATAGTTATGAACTTTTTGCAGTTTGCTGTATGGGGTTCGTACCTAACATCTATGGGAGGCTATCTCTTCGCTGAGGGGTATGGCGAATTGATTGGTTGGTTCTACGCTATGCAGGGCGTAGTGTCGATGTTTATGCCCGCTATTATGGGTATCATCGCCGACAAGTGGATACCCGCACAGCGTCTCTTGGGTCTCTGCCACGGCATCGCAGCACTCTTCATCGCTGGTGCTGGCTACTGCGGACAAAGTGGTATGCTATGGCCAATGTTCACACTCTACTCTATTAGTGTGGCATTCTATATGCCAACGCTTGCCCTCTCAAACTCTGTTGCCTACACCTCTTTGGAGCAGGGCGGTTTCGACACTGTCAAGGCCTTTCCTCCTATCCGCGTATTCGGCACTGTGGGCTTTATCGTGGCTATGCTCGTCTGCGACTTTGCAGGCTTCCAGGCAAGCCCTGTACAGTTCTACCAGTGTGCTGCCATCGGCATCATCTTGGCACTCTACGCCCAGATTCTGCCTAACTGTCCAGTGAGCAAGACAGAGGGTAATATGAGCTTCTCGCAACGTTTGGGTCTCGACGCCTTCAAACTATTCAAGAATCGACAGATGGCAATGTTCTTCATCTTCTCGATGTTGCTCGGCGTATCACTACAGATTACCAATGGCTTTGCCAACGGCTTTATCACATCGTTCAAGGCTATCCCCGAGTTTGCCGACACCTTTGGTGCTAATCACGCCAACGCACTTATCTCGCTCTCGCAGGTATCTGAGACTCTCTGCATCCTGCTCATCCCATTCTGCTTGAAGCGTTTCGGCATCAAGCGAGTGATGCTCATCGCTATGTTCGCGTGGGTGTTGCGTTTTGGACTCTTTGGTCTGGGTAACCCCGGCTCAGGATTGTGGATGTTCATCCTCTCAATGGTAGTTTATGGCGTAGCTTTCGACTTCTTCAACATCTCTGGCTCGTTGTATGTCAACGAGAATACCAGCGGTCAGATGCGTTCGTCGGCTCAGGGTCTCTTTATGATTATGACCAACGGTATCGGTGCTACAGTGGGTACCCTCGGTGCTCAGGCCGTAGTCAATCGCCTTGTGCCCGCCGAGGTTAAGGTCGACGATGTTGTGACCAACGGTATGGAGGTTGCCCAGGGCTGGAGCCATACTTGGCTCGCCTTTGCGGGCTATGCCCTCGTTGTGGCACTTCTATTCTGGGTGTTGTTCAAGTATAAGCACGATCCAGAGAAGCAGCAGGTGATTAATCATTAATATACGGTATATCGTGGGGGTGTTGTCAAAGGCTCCCCCACTTCATTATAATTAAGCTATGGCACAGCAACCTTTGGCCGAGCGTCTAAGACCTCAGAGCCTTGATGACTATATAGGACAGAAGCACCTCGTGGGCGAGAATGGCGTATTCCGCAAGTTCATCGCCACAGGCAGTGTACCCTCATTCATCTTGTGGGGTCCTCCAGGTGTGGGTAAGACCACGCTCGCAAAGATTGTCGCCTCAGCCCTCGACCGCCCCTTCTACACTCTCTCGGCCGTAACGTCAGGCGTGAAGGATGTGCGTGAGGTGATCGATAAGGCTAAGAATCAACACCTCTTCAGTGCCCGCTCGGCATTTCTCTTTATCGACGAGATCCACCGCTTCAACAAGTCGCAGCAGGACTCGCTACTCGGTGCTGTAGAACAGGGAATCATCACGCTCATTGGTGCTACTACAGAAAATCCCTCGTTCGAGGTCATCTCGCCACTCTTGAGCCGCTGTCAGGTGTATGTCCTCAAGCCTATGGACGACAGCGAGTTGCAGACGCTGCTCACAAGGGCTATTGCCACCGACGAGGAGCTCACGAAACGCAATATCGAGGTGCGTGAGACCGAGGCCCTCTTCCGCTTCTCGGGAGGCGATGCTCGCAAGTTGCTCAACATCCTCGACATCGTGATGGGAGCTACTGAGGGTGACGTGGTTATCGATGACGACCATATCACCGAATGCCTACAGCAGAATATCGCCCTCTACGACAAGTCGGGCGAGCAGCACTACGACGTTATCTCGGCATTTATCAAGTCGGTGCGCGGCAGCGACCCTAATGCCGCCATCTACTACCTCGCCCGTATGCTTGCCGGTGGCGAGGAGCCACGCTTCATCGCTCGCCGCCTTGTGATTCTTGCCTCCGAGGATGTGGGCCTTGCAAACCCTAATGCCCTACTCTTGGCCAACGCCTGCTTCGACACGGTGCATAAGATTGGTATGCCCGAGGCACGCATCACTCTTGCTGAGACGACCATATATCTGGCAACAAGCCCTAAGAGCAACTCGGCATATAAGGCTATTAATCAAGCTCTTGCAATGGTCGAGAGGGACACAACAAATCGTCCAGTACCCCTCCACCTACGCAACGCTCCCACCAAGCTTATGGATAAGCTCGGCTATGGTGCCGACTACAAATATGCCCACGACTACGCGGGCAACTTTGTCAGTCAGGAGTTTTTGCCCGATTCGCTGTCGGGCACACGCTTCTACACACCTAACGAGCAGAATGCCCAGGAGGCAAAGATTGCCGAGCGTATGCGTGCATTATGGGGCGATAAGTATGATAAATAAAGAGTCAAGACCTATGCGAATAGCCACTAAGCTGCTACTACTCTGCATCGTCGCCTTGAGCCTTGTATCGCTCGTTGGCTGCACCACCGACGAGCACACTGCCACGCTTATTAGCAACGCCGAGCGTGTTGCAATCGAACACCCCGACTCAGCCCTTAGGATTCTCAGTCCTATTTCAAACGCAAGTATTCGCTCGCGTAAATTACAAGCAAAACACGCTTTGCTATTATCATATGCCTTGGACAAGTGTTATATTAATGTTGACCGAGACACGCTGATACGGATTGCCTACGATTACTTTGATACAAGTCGAGATGCTCATAGCAAGATGTTATCCAACTACTTAATGGGTATGGTCAATTATAATGCTTCAGATAATAGCACATCTTTAGTCTACTTTTTGAATGCCGAAGAGTATGCAAAAGATGAAAATAATAGTTTCTATCTCGGTCTTATCAACCGCTACATATCACATATATATGGTCGAGTATATTGCGACAACGAGGCTTTGATATGCGGAGAGAAATCTCTTGAACATTTTAAAAGGCACGGAGATAAGCTCTATATTGATTGGGCCATCGTTGACTTAGGAAGATTATATCATAATGTAAAAGAGTATACTAACTGTATTGCTCTGTATGATAATTTTTTAAGATGCAAAAATTACTCAGATAATCCAGTATTGTATGCCGAAGCATTAAGAAATTTAGCATCAGCGTATATGGCCATCGACAATATACCTGAATGTATTGCAGCATACGAGTCTGCCTTAAGACTTGATAGCACCGCTTTACAGGGCAATGATTATGCGATGCTTGGTGCTTCATACGCAAGAATGGGCAACATATCTGAGGCTAAAGGTGTTATACATAAAATAGAAAAGAACAGTGATAGAGAGTTCCTTCTATATTGTATTTATAGCCATAACAAAGATTATGAAAGGGCTTTGCGTGCTTTAGAGCAAGCTCATAAATTACAAAATGAAGCCCTTAGAACTCTAAGTACCCAAAATATTTCAAGCATAGGAATTGAGTATTTTAGATACAATGATAATATTAAAAAACAACAATTAAAAGAATTGTACTTCATAATAAGTATTATTTGTATCGTTTTTTTCTCTGCAATTCTATTAATCTGTAATAGAATTCACTTTCGAACTAAAATGCACAAGCGCGAATTAGACGAGAATATAGCATTAGTTGTTGATTTGCGTAATAGAATCACTGCTAAGGAGGATATGTTATTGAATAAACAAACTCTGATAGAACAGCTGTTTTCGTCTCATTACGACGCTTTCAATAGATTAAGTAGTGCTTACTATCAGTGCAAGGGTTTGAGCAATGAAAAGGAGAAAATCCACAATGAAGTAGTGCGTATAATTAGTAATGTCGCAACAGATGCTATTGCAATTAAAAAAATGGAGGAATATATTAATCGATATAAAGATAATTTAATGGTTAAATTCAATAAATCCTTTCCAGATTTTAGCAAGTCGGAAGTCACTTTATATATGTATGTAGTTCTCGGATTTTCTGCACGAGCAATTAGTATATTCCTTAATGAAAATATTGATGTAATATATAATCGTAAGTCTCGTTTAAAGCAAAAGATTCTAAAGAGTAAGGTAAATAATAGAGAGTATTTTTTAGAGAATTTACAGTAAGGTTCTGAAATTCAGACACATATATACATTAGAAATACATTAACGCCTAATCAACTGATTATCAATATATTAGATTGTGACAAATAGTGTGATAGAATTAATCTTCTATCATACTATTTATATTATTAAATATCAATGTGTTACATTTATTGTATGATAGATTTTAATGAGTAATATTTTGCACTTTCAACCTCTTTAATCTCTATCTTTGTAATAGATAACCTTAAATTTAAAACTTACCATTATGAAGACATTAAGAATTTTATTTTTAGTTGCAGTTGCGATATTCTCAAGTTTGAATATAGCAACAATCGCAGAAGAACCTGCGAATAAAATTAGCCATGATACGACCTTACACAAGTCGTCATCTGACAAACAGCCAAAAACATTAACCCCTGATATCATTAAATGTTACTATGAATTTGGAACTTTATATTTCGACACAGATACTGAAATGACAAATATTAACGTAGTTATCACTGACCTACATAATAATATATCATACTCATATTACCTCGACTCGTCAGACTATTATGTTTATTTAGAGTTAACTCCAGGAGTTTACCATTTGACATTTAGCAGTAATTTATCATATTACGAAGGCGTATTATCTATAATTTAAAAATAGACACACAATAATTTTAAAGTTTAACCGTTTAATAATTACAACTATGAAGAAATTATGTTTACTTGTGCTTGCACTTGCATTGATTGTTGTATCTTGTCAAACAGATTTCTCGGATAACACAATTATATTCGAAAACAACTATGACAAGAACAGCCAATCATTTTCTATTAGTGAAGAACAGGCTCTCGCAAGATTAGAGTCATTTTTATCAACGTTCGATTCTGATCAGACAAGATCTAAGAATAGAAGTGTTAAATCTATTAATTGCGTAAAATGCAGCGATATATACAATACTCGATCATCAACTAACGACATCGAAGACCTATTTTATATTGTAGAATTCGAAGACAATATGGGCTCTGCAGTTATAGGAGCAGACTCCAGAATTGACCAAGTATTTGCCGTTTTGGATTGCACCGTATTAACTGCAGAAGATTTTAATAATAATAATAGCAATGACATCACATCCTTCGTAGCGAATATAATTACTATGGATGCAATAAATAGTATTAATACATACAACTTACTGCCTGACGAAGAACTTAGAACCGATATTACTTACAGAAAAACATACTATACATTATTAAACGAGATAAAGCCACTTCTAGCTACACAATGGAATCAAAGCGATCCATACAACAGTAAATTTAACGAAGAACTGGATGAAGATACAAACACATATTTCACTCCACTTGTTGGATGCACAACCATAGCCCTTGCACAAATACTAAACTACCATAAAATTCCTGCGTCAATAATAAGTGTTGGTAATAAAAATTTTTACTGGAGTCTCATAGGACAAAACACAATATATGCCAGTTCTGATTTATCAGTACTCGCAAAAAACCACTTATATGAGTTTCTTTACTCATTAACCTCAAATATGAAACATACCTACAAGCTCTCAGGAACATATATTCCTGTCACGGAAGCAATGAACGTAATGAAACGATGTGGTTATAAAAAAGTAGATTATATATCAATGACAGCACCTACTGTCTACAATATGGTGTTATACAATAAGCCAGTTTTTGTATATGGCAGAGATACTAAAAATACGACAAATGAATTAGATGATGACGAACACGCTTGGGTGATTGACGGCTGGAAAGATATCAAAACCTGCGTATACGAATATGTTGAAGACAATAACATTATAATATCATCAAAGTTGGTAAGCCAAGAGATTACTGCATATCCACATTGTAATATGGGTTGGGGTGGAGAGTGCAGCGGATATTACAAGTATGGACTTTTCAACACCACAAGTGTACTCGAGAATGATATGATTGAAGATCAATACGGAGACGAAGGCGGTACTAACACTGGCAATTACAGAACAAATTTTTCCATAATTAATTATAACTTATAGCATTTTCTGCAACTATCAAAACTATTCGTGTATGAAACGCCTATTAATCTTATTTGCTCTAATTTGGGGCTTGGTATCGTGCAATAAGAATCCGGAATCAGATATTGTAATTTTTGATCGATACTTTCCATATCTCTCATTTGTTATAGTCGAAAATGGTGTCAACATCTTCGAGGCTGACCCAAATACAATGTACGAAGTAGAGGTGATATACAACGGTCAGACATACAGATATACAGATGAGACTCGAGCTGTACCATTCTTCGAATTAGCACTTCACACTCGACCTCGCATCAGCCCCTATATTCTCTATTTCTCTGATTTTAACCAGGGTGAATCGGGAAGCCTGACTCTAAAATTTAGAGACAATGAGTGGAAACTCGATTTTTCACTTACAGGTTACTTTGAGGAAGACGAACATTACATTGTCAATGGCAACGAGATAACACGCGATGACTTTTTCGAGGTATTCCCTCAACACAAAGTACTACCATTTAACATTTAATAACGGAATTATATACAACATAAAACCTATATAGTTATGCGAAAACTATTATGTGATGTCTATAAATTCAAAGGTGTTTGCCTTGTTGCATTTGCCTTGATTTGCACGATTTGCGGAGCACAGGCACAAGAATCAAAGAGCGATAAGAGCCACTATATGTCGTTCACAGCCCTAACAAGAGCGGGTAGTGCTATAGCTTCTCAGGGCAATAGGTTTAGTATGATAGATGTCGAGGCCTCGTTTGGCTACCACTTCAACGACAAATGGTCGTTGCACATACCTCTGGCAGCGAGCACAGGACTCTTTTACTCAAACAACAGCTTCAGAGAGCAACCATATTTGGGTCTTAGTGCAGAGTACAAGGTTGTCAACAGGGATAATTGGAATTTGGCCATAGTTCCCAAAGTACAGTCAACGCTCGGCAGTCGCTGGGGAGCTATGGCCTACGACCTCGGATTGAATTTCCAGGTGGAAAAATCGGTCATCGTGGGCTTGGGAGTGCGATATCTCGACACCTACAAATCGCCCGCAGCAACTACAATACCGAATAAATTCTGTGTGTACGCAACAATAGGTTTCCGACTCAACTCTCCAAAATAGCAGATTGATAAAACAACGAACAACCTCAAAAGGCAACTTTTGGGGTTGTTTTGTATCTCGTTATGCCGCCGAATCAGACTATGCGTAGCACATTTTGGAAAACTACGCCAAGAATAATAGACGACAGGAGTGACAACTATGACAAAATGTCACTATATTTGCATAATTTTGACAGCTATGGCGATATGGCATAGTGATTGCTCGGAAACCAAGAAACAGAAAATTATTTAAATAACATAAAACTTTAAGACTATTATGGCAGTAAAACCGCTTTCAGATCGTGTATTAATTAAACCTAACCCAGCAGAGGAGAAGACCGCAGGTGGTCTCTTCATTCCTGACACAGCTAAGGAGAAGCCTCTTATGGGCAAGGTTATCGCAGCTGGTCCTGGCACCGCAGAGGTACAGATGGAGGTTAAGGTGGGCGACACCGTTATGTACGGCAAGTATGCTGGCACAGAGCTCCATTACCAGGGTGAGGACTACCTCGTAATGAAGCAGGCAGACATCATCGCTGTTATCGACTAACAGCAATAATTAGTAATGAGTAATTAGAAATTTGTAATAGATCGACATATTATGGCTAAAGAGATTAAATATAACGTAGAGGCTCGTGAGCGTTTGAAGGAGGGTGTTGACGCACTATGCAACGCCGTGAAGGTAACACTTGGCCCTAAGGGCCGTAACGTGATCATCGACAAGAAGTTCGGTGCTCCTCACGTCACAAAAGATGGTGTTACAGTAGCTAAGGAGGTAGAGCTCGAGGATACATTTGCAAATATGGGTGCTCAGATGGTACGCGAGGTAGCGTCAAAGACCAACGACGATGCTGGTGACGGTACTACTACAGCAACCGTACTCGCTCAGTCACTCATCTCTGTAGGTATCAAGAATGTGACTGCAGGTGCTAACCCTATGGACCTCAAGCGTGGTATAGACCAGGCTGTAGCAAAGGTTGTTGAGTCGCTCAAGGCTCAGAGCCAGGTTGTGGGCAACGACAACGACAAGATCGAGCAGGTAGCAACAATCTCTGCTAACAACGACTCAAAGATTGGTAAGCTCATCGCCGAGGCTATGGCTAAGGTAAACAACGAGGGCGTTATCACCGTTGAGGAGGCTAAGGGTACTGAGACTCACGTAGATGTTGTCGAGGGTATGCAGTTCGACCGTGGCTACATCTCTGCTTACTTCATCACCGACACCGAGAAGATGGAGGCACAGCTCGACAAGCCATTTATCCTCATCACAGACAAGAAGGTATCTACAATGAAGGAGATTATGGGCATCCTTGAGCCAGTGGCTCAGAGCGGTCGCTCGCTCCTCATCATCGCTGAGGATGTCGACGGCGAGGCATTGTCGGCACTCGTTGTAAATAAGCTTCGTGGCACACTCAAGATTGCTGCTTGCAAGGCTCCAGGCTTTGGTGACCGTCGCAAGGAGATCTTGGAGGATATCGCAACACTCACTGGCGGAACAGTGATCTCTACCGACAAGGGTATGAAGATTGAGGATGCTGGTCTCGAGGCATTGGGTAGTGCTGAGAAGGTTACATTGAACAAGGAGAACACAACTATCGTTGATGGTGCAGGCACAAAGGAGGCTATCGCTCGTCGTGTACAGCAGATTCGTGCCTCTATCGAGAACTCTACATCTGACTACGACCGTGAGAAGCTACAGGAGCGTTTGGCAAAGCTCGCAGGTGGTGTTGCCGTACTCTATGTAGGTGCTGCTACCGAGGTTGAGATGAAGGAGAAGAAGGATCGTGTTGACGATGCTTTGGCAGCTACACGTGCCGCTGTCGAGGAGGGTATCGTTCCTGGTGGTGGTGTGGCATACATCCGTGCCGTTGAGTGCCTCGAGGGTCTCAAGGGCGAGAACGATGACCAGACAACCGGTATCCAGATTGTTAAGCGTGCTATCGAGGAGCCATTGCGTCAGATTGTTGCTAATGCTGGCGGCGAGGGTTCGGTTGTTGTCAACAAGGTTAAGGAGGGCACTGGCTCATTTGGCTATAACGCTCGTGACGACCGCTACGAGGATATGCTCCAGGCGGGTATCATCGATCCAACTAAGGTGTCACGCGTTGCTTTGGAGAATGCAGCATCTATCGCATCGATGTTCCTCACCACAGAGTGCGTCTTGGCCGAGAAGAAGGAGGAGAGTCCTCTCTCAACTATCGCAAGTGCAGGTGGCGGTATGGGTGGTATGATGTAGTAGCAAGACCGACACACATTATAAGAATAGGGGTTATCCACGCGGATAACCCCTATATCTTTTCTATATTTCGTTCAGGACAAGCCTCTCTTATACTTCGGCAACGATAAAGTTACTACCGCCAATAAAGATAGCATCATTGGCCGTTGCAAGGATTCTTGCACGCTCCACAGCTCTCCCTACTGTTGGCTGGCACTCAAACTCAAGACCGAGTCTCTCAGCCACAGCAGCGATATCCTCCACAGGGCGAGCACGGTCGATAGAGGCACGGGTAAAGATGTAGTGAGCCCTCTTAGGCAGAAGCTCCATAATCTTCTCGAGGGCCTTCTCGCGAGCAAAGCCGATTACGCAATATAGCTTGTCGCACTCGAGAGCCTCGAGCTGCTTAACGATATAACGCATACCATCGACATTGTGTCCCGTATCGCAGACAGTGTAAGGCTCACGCGAGAGCACCTGCCAGCGACCCTCAAGGCCTGTCGATGCAGCTGCTGTAGCAAGACCCTGACGGAAAGCACGACGCGAGATTGTGAGAGGTGTATGCTCTGCGAGATAGTCGGCAGCGGCACATACGGTCACAATATTGTGTGCCTGATAGTCGCCCAAGAGGTCGATATCGAGCTCGTAGAGACGCTGGTCACGCTCACGCATAAGGCTAAAGTGCTGGTTCTCCTCGTCGTAGTGCTCCACACCGTTTAGTGTCCACTCCTTCTCAGCATAGATAAGCTGAGAACGAAGCTCCTCGGCACGCTTCTCGAATACGGCATTATACTCCTCATTGCTCTGACCAAGGACCACGGGGATACTCTTCTTGATGATACCCGCCTTCTCGAATGCAATCTTTGCGATTGTATCGCCCAAGAACTCGGTATGCTCCAAGCCGATGTTTGTCACAACGCTAAGGATAGGTGTGATGATGTTGGTAGCATCGAGTCTGCCACCAAGACCCGTCTCGATGACTGCGACCTCCACGTCGCTCTGATCGAAATAGTCGAAAGCGAGGGCTGCTGTCATCTCGAAGAACGAGAGGTCCGCCTCCTTCATCTTCGCCTGATGTTTATCTACAAAGTTTACAACCTTCTGCTTAGGAATCATCTCGCCATCGACACGAATACGCTCTCTAAAGTCTGAGAGGTGCGGCGAGGTGAAGAGTCCTGTGCGATAACCTGCCTGCTGGAGAATCGAGGCAAGCATATGCGACACCGAGCCCTTACCATTTGTTCCGGCAACGTGGATGGTGTAGTAGTTACGCTGAGGGTTACCCAGATACTGGCAGAACGATGCAACACGCTCTAATCCTGGCTTATAAGCATCGCCACCAACATTCTGGAACGACGGCATAGAGGTGAATAGAAAATCGAGTGTCTCTGTATAGTTCATAGCTATATATTTGTTTATTCGTTAATCTACAAGGTGGTTGCGACGACGCACACGGTAGGCAATGTAGTACATCAGGGCAAGCATCGATACGTAGCTTGCAATGCGAGCAATCCAGTCGCCATAGCGAGTGTAGATTGTCACCTCGCCACGAAGCTCAACATTGGCTGTGAGCACACCACGCTCATCCCACTCGAGACGCTTACCGAGTGTCTCGCCGCGAGGTGTGATGAAGCCCGATATGCCAGTATTTGCACTGCGGGCGATGCTACGACGAGTCTCAATGGCACGAAGACGTGCAAAGTCGAAGAGGCGACGATGTCCAGGGGTATCACCCCACCATCCGTCGTTCGAGATGAGAGCCATAACCTCAGCACCATTGCGGGCAAAGCCTGCAAAATAGTCGCCATAGATACCCTCATAACAGATCGATGGGCCTATCTTAACATCACCACTCTCGAATACAAGATGCTCGCGTCCCCAGCCGAGCTGACCAGAGATGCCGCCGAGGTCTATCTCAAAGAGTTTGAAGAGCTTACGCATAGGCACAGCCTCGACACCAATCACAAGGCGACCCTTATGGTAGATACGCTCCACCTCGCCCTCAGCATTTACCAAGAGGGCCGAGTTGAAGTAGTCGTAGTAGTTGCCACCACGATACTCGCGAGCTGTCTCGGTCGCTGGCGTCTTACCATAATTCTTGAGCGTAGAGGCTCCTGTGATGAGCTTCGACGAGGCCATATCACGACCGAACATAGACTCAAATAACGGACCATACATCGCAAGGTATGACTCATCTATCGAGCCAAACTCCTCGATATAGGAGAGTGCCGACTCAGGGAGTAGAACATACGACGCTGTGGCTGGCACCTCATCCAAGAGGCTCTTTACTCTTGAGGCATTATTGCGTGTTCCGCGTGCCTGACGCTCCGCATCGTAGCAAGGAACATTGGGCTGCACGACAGAGATAACCGCCTCACGCTCAGATGGTTTGTAGCTAAAATATAGTACCATAGAGAGCAGCATAGGTAGCACCACAACAAGCCAAGCACGCACCTTAGCTGTCTTGCTCTTCGAGCGAAGCACCTCAAAAAGGGCAACGTTCGATGCCAACACCCAGAGAGCACCGCCAAAGATACCAGTATACTCATACCACTGCACCGCCCAGATGTCGTTCGAGAAGCCGTGGCCAAGCAACAACCAAGGAAATGTCATCACCTCTGCCGAGTTGTAGATATGCTCCGTGGCAAGCCACAAGGCCACAAAGAGCGTGTAGGCCAATGCTCGTGGAGCACGCTTCGAGACGTAGTGGAAGACCATCAATGGAACAAGATTCCAGAACGAGCCGACAAGGGCCGAGGCTATAGGGCCTATTGGCGTAGCATTCCACACCCACCATATTGTTGACGCCTGCCAGAGAAGGAAGGTTATAGCTCCCCATCCACACATTCGCCACCAGTCACGCGTAGAGTCGGAGTAGTGCTCGCTGATGATTAGTAGCGGTATGAGTGCTACAAGGAGCGAGAGGCCGCTAAGGCCAAGCCAACCCAGCGATAGTAGCACTACAGATATAAGTACGAGGACAAGTCTCTTCTTTGTTGTCATTGTATTCATTGTCAAAACCCTTACGACTATTGTCGTAATCGACTACAAAAGTAACAAACATTCGCCAAATAGCAACTACCGAGAATGAGAATTATAGAAAATAGAGAGGGATTGCCTTCGTCGGCAATCCCACATATTTGAAAAGTTGCATAGCTGGAGCTGATTTTAGGCATACAAAAAGAGCGAAACCGGAGCATACTAAATCGTATGTGAGGATTTCGCTCTTGAAGTATAACGCCAAAGCAACCCAGCTATGCAACTTTTAAAGCCATTTTTTGAATTTAAAGAACCAAAACGTCGCACACGACACAATGAGCATTAGGGCGATGGCCCAAACATAGCCATACTCCCACTGAAGCTCTGGCATAAACTTGAAGTTCATACCATACATACTTGCCACGAGCGTCGCTGGCATAAAGACCACGGCGGCCACCGAGAAGATCTTGACAATCTCGTTCTGCTCGATGTTGATAAGGCCGAGTGCAGCATCCTGAATATAGTCCAGACGCTGGAAGCTAAAGTCGGCGTGGCTGATGAGCGAGTTAACATCCTTGAGCATAAGCTGCAAGCGTGGATAGATATCGTTAGG
>JAFYSI010000037.1 GCA_017559425.1 Alistipes sp. | reverse complement strand
GGTGAGATCGCTTTCGAGGTAGAGGCTAACACTGGTGCTGCTCGTGAGGCTAAGATCACTGCTACTTACGGTATGCTCGAGTTCAAGGTTACTGTTAAGCAGGCTGAGTACGTAGCTCCAGATCCTGAGCTTATCATCGACTCTGCCAACGACGAGTTCGAGTATGAGGGTGGCAATGGCGAGATTGCCTTCCACGTGAAGAACGCTGTTGAGGGCGTTGAGGCTACTGCAACATCAAACGTTGAGTGGATCAAGATTGGCTCTTGTACTAACGAACTCGTATCATACGAGGTAGTTCTCAACGAGGTAGAGGCAGTGCGTGAGGGTGTTATCACTGTCGTTTACGGCGATATCGAGCAAGAGGTTAAGATCAAGCAGTATTTCAAGGGCTACGACCCAAATGTGACATACGCTACATTCAACATCATCGAGGTGCGTGCTACTGCAACATCTAGCACCACTTGGGACCTCATCCTCTTCGAGGAGGATCCAATTCTCGGCGAGATGTTCACACGCATTAGCGTGAAGCTCCCTGAGGCAAATGGCTTCTACATCACCGAGGGAACATACTCTATGGCCGATGGCTCTATCCTTCGCAACAATTCTAACGTAGAGACAACAGGTAACAGCTACTATCGTTACAATGGCTCAGGTGCTGCGATTACCGATGCAACACTCACAATGAACATCGACAAGGAGAACGAGAAGGCACACTTCTACGGTAAGTTCAACACCGCTGACGGCGAGTACACCTTCGAGTGGAATGGTGCGGTAGATGGCTTTATGTATGAGGATCTTGGCGACGCAGGTATCACCAACTGGTCGGACTTCTACATCTACAGCCAGTGGGGCGACTGCAAGTATATCGTAGGTGAGGCAAGTGGCGTGAAGGTGGAGTTCTACCTTCATAAGTTGGGTGGCTCGGCATCGGATGCTCTCGCAGCAGGCACTTATAGCGTTGGCGACTGGGAGTACGAGACTACTCGTGACTACGTGGAGAACACGTCGAAGATTAACAACGTGAAGCTTCAGAATGGTGGTACTATCACTATCACAGAGGTTGCCGAGGGCTACAAGTTTGTGTTCGACGTAACCGACGCAAACGGCACTAGCTGGAAGGGCACTTATGTTGGTCCTATCGTTAAGAAGTAATCGCATACATATATAATATATAAGGGCTACCCCGAGGGGTGGCCCTATTTTTCGATTAGTAATGATTCGTTCAGGGGGACAAGGACAAAAAAGACTAAAGAGACAAAAAAGACTAAAGAGAGGACGAGCACCATCGTTGTCCGCAACATCCCTTTTGTCCCTTTTGTCCCCTTTGTCCCTATCAATCATTTCTAATTAAAAAAAAAACAGCTATCCCCGAAGGGTAGCTGTTTTTTCACTTTCAGGCGAGTGCTAATTTACGACTTCTGCGTTGACCTTAACGTAGTTGTATCCCATACGTCTTAGCTGGACGGCTACGCCAGCCTCGAACATAACTTTCGTAGTGCGGGCAAAGATGTGAAAGGCCATAACGCTCTGGGCCTCGATGCCCTCCTTGCGGATGAGAAGCTGTGCTGCCTCGGCAGTGGAGCGTACCATATCCTCGACCTTCTCGGCAGCCTCGCTACCCAGAGGGTGGCACAAGAGAATCTCGGTGATATACTCGTCCATACAGTCGAAGCCACGAGGCTCGGTGAACATAGTATGGAGGTCCTCGATGCCCTCATAGCGGCTCCACTCCTTATCCCAGAGCACCGCAGCACCCATACCCTCGTACATAGCCCACGCGATGGCTACAAGGGGATATTTAGCAATCTCGGGCACAGCATCAGCCATATAGCTCGGTGCTGACGTACGCCACTTCTCGTTTAGTTCCTCAACCTCGAGGAAGCGACCATCGAGCCATCCTGCTTGCGACAGACGCTCGGTGAGCTGCTTACGCAGCGACTCCTCGTAGCGGTTGAGTATGTCGTGTTGTTGTTCTGTCATTGTTATTTTCTCTGTTTAGTTCTCTTCTTACGCACCGACCAACCGAAGTGGCCGATGAGCTTACCAAGTGTGAAGTACTCGCCGTGGGAGTAGACGATAGGACGTGCCTTGTCGAGCGAGAACTTACCCGTCTCGGGGTCTATATATCGCTCGTCAGCCTCGATACCCACGACATCGGCGATGAACATATCGTGCGAGCCGAGCTCCACAACCTGACGCACACGGCAGCAGATGCTAAGTGGCGACTCAGCGACAATAGGAGCCTTGACGTGTTCCGTGACCATTGGCGTGAGGCCCATAGCCTCCCACTTATTCTCATCCCTACCTGAGCGGACACCGCACCAGTCGGTAGCCTTGGCGAGCTCCTCGGTGGTGATGTTGATGACAAACTCGCCCGTGCGGCGGATGATGTCGTAGGAGTGACGCTCCTTACGCACCGAGATGTAGCACATCGGAGGGTTGGTACACACCGTACCCGTCCAGGCGATGGTCAGGAGGTTGTACTCCTCAGGCTTTTCGCCACAGCTCACAAGGACGGCAGGAAGGGGGTAGATGAGCGTACCCGGCTTCCACGACTGCTTCTTGAAACCCTCAGCAGCGGAGCTCTTAGGGGTGTTTTTACTATCCATCGTAGCCAGTATCTTCTAAGAGGTTTCCCGACGACGCTGCAGCGACAGCAAGCTGGTCGCAGCGGTTGTTCTCGACAGTCGAGGCGTGGCCCTTGACCCATACGAAGCGTACGCAGTGCTGGCGGTAGATACGCAAGAAACGCATCCAGAGGTCGGGGTTCTTCTTACCCTTAAACCCTGTACGCTCCCAGCCCTCGATCCATCGCTGGTTGACAGCCTCGACAACATACTTCGAGTCGGAGTAGACCGTAACGTTGCTACCGCGAAAGCGTAGTGCCTCGAGAGCAACACACACGGCCATAAGCTCCATACGGTTGTTCGTCGTAAGGCGGAAGCCCTGCGAGAGCTCCTTGCGGTGAGGGCCCGACAGAAGGACTATGCCATAGCCACCAGGGCCAGGGTTGCCGAGTGCCGAGCCATCGGTATATATCGTAATATCCGCAGCCATTACTTGAGTGCGTTAATCTGCTCCTTGATAGCTGCAATCTTAGCCTCGGCATCTGCCTGCTTAGCACGCTCGTTGGCAACAACCTTCTCGGGTGCTGACGACACGAAACGCTCGTTCGAAAGCTTCTTCATTACCGATGCCAAGAAGCCCTCGAGGTACTCAAGGTCGGCAGTAAGACGCTTAATCTCTGCCTCCTTGTCGATGTTGCCCTCCAAAGGGATGAAGTACTGCGTAGTCTTGACGATGAAGGCTGCGGCAGTAGGATTCTTCTCCTCGACAGCCTCGACACGCTCGATGCCACCGAGCTTTGTGATTGTTGCGAGGAACTCACGTGGGAAGTTCTCGTCGGCGATATACTGCAGTGTGAGTGCCTCACGCTGAGGGATGTTCTTCTGCTTGCGTACATTACGGATTGCAGAGACAATCTCCTGAGCAAGGCCAAAGCGAGCGATGATCTTCTCGTCTGCCGCGTGCTCAGCCATAGGCTGCTGGGCGATGACGATAGACGATACCTCGGTCTCTGGTCGCAAGTCCTGCCAGATCTCCTCGGTGATAAATGGCATAAATGGGTGCAACAAGCGGAGCAACTGGTCGAAGTAGTGCTTAGTGCGTGCGATGGTTGCGGCATCGGCTGGGCACTGGTACGCTGGCTTGACCATCTCGAGATACCAGCCGCTGAAGTCATCCCAGAACAAGCGGTAGAGCTCGGTGAAGGCCTCAGAGATGCGGTACTGCTCCATATTGTGGTTGATACGCTCGATACGCTCTGCCATAACCTCGTCGAACCAGGTGATAGCCTCCTTGGCGTAGTCAGGCTGTGCGAGGGTCTCGTCGACGGCCCACATATTCACCAGGCGGTAGGCATTCCAGATCTTATTACCGAAGTTGCGGCCCTGCTCGCAGAGTGCCTCGTCGAACATAACATCGTTACCTGCCGATGTAGACATAAGCATAGCTACACGCATACCGTCAGCACCATACTTGGCGATGAGGTCGAGTGGGTCTGGTGAGTTGCCGAGCTGCTTAGACATCTTGCGGCCGAGCTTATCACGCACGATACCTGTGAAGTAGACGTTCTTGAATGGGAACGTGCCACGCCACTCGTAGCCCGCCATAATCATACGAGCAACCCAGAAGAAGATGATATCTGGACCAGTGACAAGGTCGTTGGTTGGGTAGTAGTACTCGATCTCAGGGTTATTAGGATAACGCAAGCCATCGAACACCGAGATAGGCCACAACCACGATGAGAACCAGGTGTCGAGGACATCCTCATCCTGACGCAAGTCGGCCATAGTGAGCGACGCATCCCTCTCCTGTGCAAGCTTGAGTGCCTCCTCGGCAGTCTCGGCTACGACATAGCCACCCTTTGGAAGGTAGTAGGCTGGGATACGCTGACCCCACCACAACTGACGTGAGATACACCAATCCTTGATGTTCTCCATCCAGTGGCGGTAGGTATTCTTATACTTGGCTGGCACGAACTTGATGATGTCGTCCAACACGGCAGCGGTAGCAGGCTTTGCCAACTCGTCCATAGACAAGAACCACTGCATAGAGAGCTTAGGCTCGATAGCGACACCTGTACGCTCCGAGTAGCCTACATTGTTGGTATAAGGCTCGACCTTCTCCATAAGGCCAGCCTCTGTCAAGTCGCCCTCGATGACGCGGCGGCACTCGAAACGCTCCATACCGACATACATACCCACCTTGTCGTTGATAGTACCATTGTCGTTGAAGATGTCGATAGCCTCGAGGCCATACTTCTCGCCAAGCATATAGTCGTTCACGTCGTGTGCAGGGGTAACCTTCAAGGCACCAGTACCGAACTCGAGGTCGACATACTCGTCGCGAATAACGGGGATAGAGCGACCCACCAAAGGTACGATGACGCGTGCATCGGCCGCGAGGTGCTTGTATCGCTCGTCGCGAGGGTTGACGCAGAGGGCTGTATCGCCGAGGATGGTCTCAGGACGTGTTGTAGCTACTACGAGATACTCCTCAGAGCCCTCAATCTTGTAACGCAAATAGTAAAGCTTACCCTGCGACTCCTTGTAGATTACCTCCTCGTCCGAGAGTGCTGTGCAGGCTGATGGGTCCCAGTTGACCATACGCACACCGCGATAGATACGGCCCTTGCGGAAGAGGTCGACGAAGACCTTGATGACACCTGCCGAGCGAGGCTCATCCATAGTGAAGCAGGTACGCTCCCAGTCGCACGAAGCACCGAGCTTACGCAACTGCTGCAAGATGATACCTCCGTGCTTCTCCTTCCACTCCCAGGCGTGCTTCAAGAACTCCTCGCGAGTGAGTGTCGCTTTGTCGATACCCTCGGCCTTGAGCTTGGCAACAACCTTAGCCTCGGTGGCGATTGATGCGTGGTCGGTACCTGGCACCCAGCAGGCGTTCTTGCCCTGCATACGTGCACGACGCACGAGGACATCCTGCAACGTGTTGTTGAGCATATGACCCATATGCAACATACCAGTCACGTTTGGTGGAGGGATTACGATTGTGTAGGGCTCGCGAGCGTCAGGCTCCGAGTGAAAAAGGTTCTGCTCAATCCAGAAATCGTACCATTTCTGCTCTATGAGCTCGGGCGAATACTTGTCTGCTAACTGCATAACTATCTCATTTTTTGTTTGTTGTCATATCAATGCACGCGAATACGCGAGCGTACACACGCACAAATCGCACAAATATAGTGTTTTTTTGCGAAAAGACAAAAAAGAGTGATAGGGAGATTAGGGGAATTAGGGAGGATAGGGAAGTTAGGGAGATTTAAGGAAGATAGGGAAGTTAGTGAAGTTAGGGAGTTTAAGGAAGATAGGGAAGTTAAGGAATTTAGGGAAGTTAGTGAATTTAGCTTTTGCCCTAACCTAAACTCCTTAAACTCCTTAAACTCTCTAAACTCCTTACTCTCCCTAAACTCCCTAAACTCCTTACTCTCCTTAAACTCCTTACTCTCCTTAAACTCCCTAAACTCCTTACTCTCCTTAAACTCCCTAAACTC
>JAFYSI010000006.1 GCA_017559425.1 Alistipes sp. | reverse complement strand
GTTGAGACCTTAGCGTCGATAGCGATACCACTCTCCTCCACAATGCCAAGGTCGTTAGACTGCTTGATGATGATGAGTGCACCCACCTTCTGCTCGCCCATTTCGCGACAAGCATCGACAATAGGCTGAAGATCGATGTCGTGCTCTGCCTTACGATTGCGGAAGTTGAAGATGCGTGACAACCACTCAAAACGCTCTCTTTGGCGACCAATGGCCTGCAAGAAGTGGCGAATCTCTGGCTGGAAGATGATGATGATGGCTATAACACCGACAGAGATAATCTGTCCGAGGATTGTCGAGAAGAGGACAAGATTGAAGGTCTTGACCAATATCCACAACAGGTAGATAAAGAATATGCCGACCATAATATATGGTGCACTCGTACCTCGCATTGCACGGTAGAGACCGAAGAGCAATGACGACACGAGCAGAATGTCAATAAGGTCGACAAATGTAAATGGTATAAAGCCCATAATCTGAGTTAGTCTGCAGTATTACAGAGAGGTGTAGTTAACTGTTTGTCTAAAAAATCGAGGCTGTCCAACAAGAGTTTCTCCACTTGTTAGACAGCTTCGCAATATTGTTTAGTCTACTCCTTAGTGAGAGCACCAGCCTCGTAGAGCTCATCGATCTTGGCAAGTACCAATGATGAGATGTTGAGACCATCGGCAGCGTCAACAACAACCATTGCGTTGACAATCATCTTGTAGCGACCGTCAGCGTTGATGTCGTCAACTGCCAACTTGAGCAACTCAGCAAAGCGGTTCTCGAGCACTGCGTGCTCCTCAGCCAATGCCTGCTCCTCAGCCTGAAGCTCCTCAGAAGCCTTCTGCTGCTTCTGCTGCAATGCTGCAGCGTTAACTTGGAGGTTCTGTGCACGCTTCTCGAGCTCCTGACCCTTAGTCTGAGCGTTGAGAGTTGTGATAAGACCCTTAGAGTAGTCAGACTGGAGCTTGTTGCCCTCCTGTGCAATCTTGCTCTCCTCGTATGCAAGGCTCTGACCGAGCTGGTTGAGCTCATTCTGCTTATCAACCATCTTCTTCTGGAATGCCTCTACCTTAGCCTCAAGTGGCTTACCCTCGGCAGCAAAAATCTTGCTTGACTTGAACATTGCATCGAGGTCAATGTATACAACATCGCCGCTCTTAACGCACTCGGTTGAGTCGGGAAGCACGATGAGCTCCTCACCCTCGGTCTGGACATCCGAACTCTTAGCCTCCTTATCTGCACACGATGCAAAGAGTGCAGCTACAGCAAAAGCAAACAAAAGTGTCTTTTTCATAATTCTATCTTAGATTTTAGTTAAAATTCAGTTTCAAAAGGCAAAGATAAAAATTTTTATTTATATTTGTAGAGATTTTTTAAATAATTTTTAGCGACACTTCGCCTTATGTACGAATATATCACTGGCAAGCTTGCCGAGGCCACTCCAACCTATGCTGTTGTGGAGGCTCACGGCATCGGTTATTTTATCAATATCTCGCTCAAAAGCTACTCAGAAATTGAGGGCAAGGGCGAGGCAAAACTCTACGTTCACTTCATTGTGCGTGAGGACCAGCAGACGCTCTTTGGCTTTACTACAAAGCTCGAGCGTGAGCTCTTCCGTCAGCTCATAAGTGTCTCAGGTGTAGGTGGTAATACAGCTCGAATGATCCTTTCGACATATTCGCCTCGAGAGCTGCAAAACATCATCGCAACGGAGAATGCTGTGCTGCTCAAAAATGTTAAGGGTCTTGGTCTTAAAACTGCTCAGAAAATCATCGTTGAGCTATCTGGTAAGATGCTCGAGATTGGTGCCAGCGACCTTATGGCTGTCTCAACGCCAACTGCTTCGCGTCCAGAGTCTTATGATGAAGCATTGGCGGCTTTGTCTATGCTCGGCTTCCAGAAGAGTGCTTCAGAGAAGGTACTCAATGCAATCTATAAGGATAACCCTCAGCTCGGTGTCGAGGATGCTATCCGCACAGCCCTCAAAAGTCTATAATTCGCTTTTAATTTCATTAAAAGTGTTGTCGTTGCAAAATAATTATTAACTTTGTGCGATTATATGTATATGAACAAAGTTTTTAATATAGCAATTTTAGCTGTTGCGGTTTTTGTCGCAGCACTCTTTGTGTCGTGTAGCAATGAGACTGATACCACGCTCAATTCGCAGCAGAAGTCTATCGTTGACTACCTCACAAAATCTCACCAGCCAAGGCTCATTGCTGAAGCCGACATAGAGTACTCGCTCGAAGAAAAGCCAAATTTCTACTCGCAGTGGGGCCTTAATCTGTTTCGCTATGTCTCGACCTACTACGATGAGGACCGTGAGTCTAAAACTCAAATCGAGTCGGGCGATAAAATCGAGATTATCTACTCGGCCTACATCTTTAGCGGCAGCAATCCCTCAATTAGCAACCTTTTTGCTACCAATGACCAGGAGAAGATAGCCTCACTCGAGGCTATGGAGCTTACGCCATCTTCTTGGTGGTCGACAGATGTTAAAGAGGTGACTGTAGGCAATGATGATGACCTGCTTCCCGCACTTAGCCGAGCACTCAGAGGCTGTTATGACGGTGATAGCATCGAGGTTTATCTCACCTTCGAGGCAGCGTTTGGAAATAAGTATGTCGGTATGGTGCCAGGTAAGTCTGCGCAGGTGTGGTATATCGACATTAAGAGTGTAACGAAGAATAAAAAGTAGAATTAGATATGAGAAAAATCTTTAGACTCGCAATACTCCTCTCGGCGGTGCTGCTTGTGGCGGTGTCGTGTATCAAGGAACCTGAGGTGAGTGTTACCGAGATAGAGCAGCGTTCGCTCAAGGCGTGGATTGAGTCCAACCATCCAGAACTTGTGAACAACTACCAGGAGGAGGGTGGCTACTATGTCGAGATTATGGAGCGAGGCGATGAGAATGCTGAGCCTGTCTCAGGTAAGGATGTGTGGCTCTGGTATGAGTTTACTGGCCGTTCGTTGCAGGGTAAGATCTGCGAGACTCGCGACTGTATGATTGCCGAGCAGGTTGGCACATTTACCAAGTATACCCACTACGTCCCAGCCTTCCGCTTTAGTGGCGAGGAGAGTACTACGATGATGGAGGGTACATATCTTGCAACCTTCAACACGCTCAAGATTTGGGATGATGATGAGCAGCAGATTGTCGATTTCCAGCCTCGTTATGGCACGAAGATGCGACTCTACCTCCCATCGTCAATTATCTCTAAGAGCCAGTCTATCGATGGTGGCTATGAGGGCTCTTATGAGCTTGATGAGTCGAAGCCTATGATTGTCGATATGTGCATCTATGGCCACGTTACCAATCCTGTAGCCTACGAGGGTGAGTGGGTAGACCGCTTTGCTGAGGTGAATGGTGGTCTCTGCGATGAGCACAAGGCTGTTATTGAGGATACTGACGCTACAGAAGAGACTAAGGCACGCCGTCGCACTACACGCACTGACGGTGAGAGTGAGGAGGCGGATGCTCGTGTGTTGGAGTTCTATGATGGTCGTTGGCATCAGCCAATCGACACCATTGAGCACCTCTATGTGAACTATGCCTATAATCCAAGTAAGGTGTATGGCTCAATGGGGGGGTTCGATTTCCAGGTGCTTGGTCAGGATACATTGAAGTACCCAAGCGAGGATAACTACTCGAAGGGAGGTGTCTACAAGAGTGCCGATCTCAATCAGCGTGTCAATGCTGCTCTTATTGAGCGTTTTGGCGAGGGTCTTAATACCGATGAGAAGGTGCTTGCAGCGGATTCACTCAAGAGAAAGGGTGCAGCAGCTAAGGTGTGGTATGTAGGCCGTTTCCTCGATGGCTTTATCTTCGATACTAACATCGACGAGGTTAAGGAGATTATCTATGGCGAGGTTAAGTCTAAGGGTAGTGCTCTAACGTTTGCTATGGGCGATCCTGAGTCGAATGACTATGTGTTGTCGTGGATCTACTCGATACCGACCCTGCGTAATGGTCAGTGGGCAGCAGTCCTCTCTGTATCTACATACGGCTATGGCATCTCGGGTATCGTGGGCTCTCACTCGTCGACAACCACCACCGACAACACTGCCTATTACGACTACTTGAACTATATGAACTATATGAATACGATGAACAATATCTATGGCTACGGCTATGGTGGTATGTATAACAATAGCTACTATGGCTATAATCCATACTACTACGGTTACGGCTATACCTCATCGGGAAGTACATCTACAACAGTGACTACCACCTCGACTGAGATTCCAGCATATAGCCCGCTGCTCTTCCAGATATTCGTCGAGTAGCAATATATAAGTAAATAGTATGGGGATGTCCACAGCGGACATCCCCATACTATTTTTATATATGCATCGCTCTTGGCTTTTAGATTAGCTCTTTGACGTCGACCTCTGCAATGCCGCCCTTGGCGAAGAGAATGGTGCGTGATGGGAACTGCTCGATAAGCGAGATGTTGTGTGTCGACATCACTACAGCACAGCCGCTTTGTGCAATCGTGTGGAAGAGCTCCATAATACCCTCGGCAGTCACTGGGTCGAGGTTTCCTGTAGGCTCGTCTGCAAGGATGAGGCGGGGACTGTTGATGAGTGCACGAGCAATGGTTAGTCGTTGCTGTTCGCCACCCGAAAGCTCGAATGGCATCTTGTAGCTCTTGTGCTCGAGACCCACAAGTGTGAGTACCTCTTCGATGCGGCGGCGTATATCCTCCTCGTTACGCCATCCTGTTGCACGCATCACGTCGTAGAGGTTGAGAAATACGTTGCGGTCGGTGAGGAGCTGGAAATCCTGGAACACGATGCCCAGCTTGCGTCTTAGTTCGGGAATCTGTCGTCGCTTGAGGTTGCAGAGGTCAAAGCCTACCACCTCGGCACTGCCTGATGCTGGCTCAACCTCGGCATATAGGGTCTTGAGCAGTGTGCTCTTGCCCGTGCCGACTCGTCCGATAAGGTAGACAAACTCACCCTCCTCGACCGTCAGGTCGATGTTTGAGAGTATGAGGTCGTTCTCGGCATTATTATGGTTTGTGGCCTCGCCGTGATATACTGACACCCCACGTAATTCGATGACTTTATTTCCCATTATTTTGCAATATTATCGTTGCAAAAGTAAAAATTATTTTTGCTTTAGGCAAATATTTACTATTTTTGCACCGCATTTGCATTGCCACAGATGCCACTACGATAGTTTATCGCTGTGAATACGGGTATTCGATGGTAAGCTCCAGTCACATCTCTCGACTCTTTAGATGATGCTGTTTGAGATGTTTTTGGAGTGTGTTGTGCCAAAAAAAGGAGTAGAACAAGCCAAAGGATATCTCAAAACATCATCTTATTGGGGGTGACCGGTTTTGACAGCAGGTAGAATTCGATTGTAAGCAGGTCGAGCCTTGTGTGGGGT
>JAFYSI010000036.1 GCA_017559425.1 Alistipes sp. | reverse complement strand
GGCTGTCGATGCTCTCTCATCGCTCATCTATGCCGACCACGCCTACGACTTCGGTCGTAAGATGTGCGAGAAGCTTAAGGAGCTCATTCCACGCCAGCAGTTCGACATTGCCATCCAGGCGGCTATCGGTGCTAAGATTATCGCCCGCGAGACTGTGAAGGCTGTGCGTAAGGATGTGACTGCTAAGTGTTATGGTGGTGATATCTCGCGTAAGCGTAAGCTTCTCGAGAAGCAGAAGGCGGGTAAGAAGCGTATGCGTCAGATTGGTTCTGTGCAGGTGCCTCAGTCGGCCTTTCTTGCCGTTCTTAAAATGGAATAACTCTATTTGGTGTGATAAGGGGTCGATTGCGGCCCCTAACCAAAAATTTGGCAATGGGACGTACATTCAGGTACTACCCATCGCCAAATTTTTAGCTGAGTGTAGCACTCGGCACCCTTCTGACACCAAATTGTGTACTAAGTGCTTAGGATAGAGAGTCTTTTCATCGAAGCTCATTTTAACTCATTCTTACCCATCGAAACTTATCTTAGCTCACAAAAACTCCTTAACTCCCTTATCTCCTAAAAAACTAACCAACAAATAGCTATGAAACGAATTTTTGTAACACTTCTAACTCTTCTCTCGGTGGTGGGTGCGTCGGCACAGTGGTATCAGCCATCAGAGGAGAATCTCAAGACTCGCGAGGAGTTCTCTAACGACCGCTTCGGTATCTTCATCCACTGGGGTATCTACAGTATGTTTGCCCAGGGTGAGTGGTATTTGCAGAATGCTGGTCTCGACCGCGATGAGTATGCTAAGGCTGCGGATGGTTTCTACCCACACCGCTTCAATGCTGATGAGTGGGTGTCGGCAATCAAGGCGTCGGGTGCTAAGTATATCTGCATCACATCACGCCATCACGACAGCTTCTCGATGTGGGATACCGAGGCTTCGGACTTTAACATTGTCGATGCTACGCCATTCAAGCGAGACATCCTCAAGGAGCTCTCTGAGGCGTGCCAGAAGCAGGGCATCGCACTACATCTCTACTACTCGCACGCAGACTGGTCGCGTGACGACTATCCACAGGGCCGTACAGGCTACTGGGTGAAGGGTCGTGATCGCTCAAAGACAAGCTACGAGTCGTACTTCAACTTTATGAATCAGCAGATTACAGAGCTGCTCACTAACTATGGTCCTATCCGCTGCATCTGGTTTGACGGTTGGTGGGATCACGAGGAGGATAAAACACCTTTCGATTGGCGATTCGACGAGCAGTATGCTATGATTCATAAGCTTCAGCCAGCCTGCCTTGTGGCTAATAATCACCACGTTACGCCATTCGAGGGCGAGGATGTTCAGATCTTTGAGCGTGACCTCCCAGGTGAGAATATTCACGGTCTCTCAGGTCAGGAGATTAGCCAGCTTCCTTTGGAGACTTGCCAGACAATGAATGGTATGTGGGGCTACAAAATCGTTGACCAGGATTACAAATCTACCGAGACCCTTATTCGCTACCTTGTAAGCACTGCAGCAAAGGGTGCTAACTTGCTTCTCAACGTTGGCCCTCAGCCTAATGGCGAGCTTCCAGCAGTCGCAGTAGAGCGTATGAAGGAGATGGGCGAGTGGCTTGCTGTGAATGGCGAGACTGTCTATGGTACTAAGGCTGGTGACCTCAAGCAGCAGGTGTGGGGTTGCACGACACGTAAAGATGACCGTTTGTTTGTCCACATCTTCGAGCTAGACCAGGATGTGTTGTACCTCCCATTGGAGTGCAAGGTGACATCGGCTAAGGTCTTTGCCGATGGCAAGCCTGTGAAGTTTAAGCAGGTCACTGGAGGTGTCCTTCTCGAGGTTGGCAAGGTGGCTGATACGGTAGATTATATCGTAGAGTTGCGTACCCGCTAATAAATAGAGCGAAATAATTCGCAAAAAGAGGGAAAACTACTGAAAATTATCGCAGTCCGCAGTTGTGGATTGCGATTTTTTTTATATCTTTGCACGATTAATACGCGAATGCGATTTATGGCATCGCGTAGTGCATTGAACGATACAAAAACAAATAATTCAAAACTTTTAAACAATGCAGAGTAAAGGTATTATTAAGTGGCTTGCAGCGCTCTTAGCGTTAGCTTGCGTCTTCCAGCTCTCATTCACCTTCGCAACACGCAAGGTGGAGGCTGATGCTGCGAAGCAGGAGAACCCACAGGCTTATCTCGATGAGAAGTGGGATGATGTAGTTTACAATCTCGGTTTTGTGAAGTACACTTACGCAGATTGTAAGAATCGTGAGTTGAACCTCGGTCTCGACCTTAAGGGCGGTATGAACGTTATGCTCGAGATCAAGGCAGAGGATGTTATCCGTGCAAACGCTGACAGCAAGGGTGTTGTTCGCACCGATGCTGAGCTCAACGCTCGTATGGAGAAGGCGTTGTATGAGGCTTCACAGGTTGAGGGTGCTTCAGCAGCTGTTGATGCGTTCATCGCAGCAATGGATGAGGCTGACCTCAAGAAGATCTTCAACGCAACAGATGTTGCAGTGTTGTCTACAGACCTCAAGACCCTCATCGATGGTTCAGTAGGTGCTGCTTTCAACGTGTTGCAGAACCGTATCGACTTGCTTGGTGTAACTCAGCCAAACATCCAGCTCGTAACAGGTACTAACCGTATCTCTGTTGAGCTTCCAGGTGTTAAGGAGCCAGAGCGTGTAGGTAAGCTTTTGGCATCTACAGCTAACCTCGAGTTCTGGGAGGTTTACCCACAGGAGGAGATCAACGAGATTACATCAGTGCTATACGGCGAGGAGTTCAACGAGGCAGTTCGTGACTACCTCTTGCTTAATGGTGTTGCTGAGGACGAGGTTGAGGCTAAATTGCCACGCAACCTTATCAGCATCTCTTTCGAGTTCGTAGCTGCTGATGGCCAGACTCAGACATCTATGGCTTACGCTCCACAGGTTGGTGCTGCCGAGAAGGAGAACATCGCAACTCTCAACGAGTACTTCCGTTTGCCATCTGTTAAGGCTTTGTTCCCAACAGATGTTGAGCTCGCTTGGTCAAACAAGAGCGTTAACGAGAGCGCTAAGGGTGCATTTATGCTCTACGCGTTGCGTGGTTTGAATGGTGTTGCTGCTCCAGTTTTGGATGGTACAGGCATCACTAACTCTCGTGCACAGGGTGGTCAGCACGGTGGTTTCGAGGTATCTATGACAATGGATTCTGAGACAGCTATCAAGTGGGCTGACATCACAGAGCGTAACACAAACAAGCAGATTGCTATCGTTTTGGATGGCTACGTATATTCAGCTCCAGTGTCACACGGCCGTATCGATGGTGGTTCATCATCAATCACTGGTAACTTCGACGTTCAGGAGGCTGAGGATCTCGCAAGCGTTCTTAACTCAGGTAAGGCTCCAGCTCCTGCAACTATCATCTACTCTGAGGTTGTAGGTCCATCACTCGGTGCTAAGGCTATCAACGACGGTCTCGTATCATTCGCATTGGCATTCTTGCTCGTGTTGGTTTATATGGCATTCTTCTACAAGGGTGCTGGTATGATGGCTAACATCGCGTTGTTGTTCAACGTGTTGTTGTTGATGGGTGTTCTCGTATCGTTCGGTGCAGTGTTGACACTCCCAGGTATCGCAGGTATCGTACTTACTATGGGTATGGCCGTTGATGCTAACGTCATCATTTTCGAGCGTGTTAAGGAGGAGCTTCGTGCTGGCAAGGGTCTTGCATTGGCTATCCAGGATGGTTTCCGCAACGCTTACTCAGCGATCATCGACGGTAACCTTACCACTATCATCACTGGTATCGTTCTCTTCTTCTTCGGTACAGGTCCTGTTAAGGGCTTCGCAACAACTTTGGTTGCTGGTATCATTACATCATTGTTCTGCTCGATCTTCATCACTCGTCTCCTTCTCGAGGCTCGTGCTGAGCGTCGTGGCTCAATCTCGTTCTCTACTAAGTTCACTGAGAACTTCTTGCAGAACGTTAAGTTCAGCTTCATCTCTAAGCGTAAGGTATCTTACATCGTATCAGGTACACTCCTCGTTCTCTCAGTTATCTCATTTGTAACTCTCGGTCTTAACAAGGGTATCGACTTCACTGGTGGTCGTACATATGTTGTTAAGTTCGATCAGACAGCTAACGAGGATCAGCTCCGTGCAAACCTCGATGCTCAGTTCTCAGCGTTGAAGGATGCTGCTAACACATCATTCGAGGTTAAGCAGTTTGGTGGTGAGGATCAGGTTCGTATCATCACTCAGTTCGAGCCTACTGAGGCTATGATCGCTGAGGCACGCGTAGCTGCTGGTAACGACGATATCGATGCTAACTACATCGTTTCAAACTACATCTACGAGGCATCTAAGGATCTCTTTGCTGAGACTATCGATCGTGAGGCGTTTATCAACCCAGATAACGGTAAGGGTATCACCTCATCTGAGCAGGTGGGTAGTGCAATCTCAAGCGAGATGACTGCTAACTCAATCCTCGCAGTTGTATTCTCACTCGTTGCTATCGGCCTCTATATCGCCATCCGTTTCCGTCGTTGGCAGTGGGCTTTGGGTGCTACAGCAGCCCTTGCACACAACGCTTTGTTGGTAATCGGTCTCTTCTCAATGCTCTATGCTGTTATGCCTTTCAACTTGGAGGTTAACCAGGCATTCATCGCTGCGATCTTGACCATCATCGGTTACTCTATCAACGATACAGTGGTTATCTTCGACCGTATCCGTGAGTACATCGGTCTCTATCCAAAGCGTGATATGAAGTCTAACATCGACTCAGCTATCTGTGCTACATTGTCACGTACAATCAACACATCTGGTACTACTCTCGTAACCCTCTTGTCAATCTTTATCTTCGGTGGTGAGACAATCCGTGGTTTCGTATTCGCGTTGATTCTTGGTGTGGTTATCGGTACTTACTCTTCAGTATTTATCGCTACTCCTATCGCTTACGATCTTCAGCGTAAGAATGCTGCAAAGCTTGAGGAGTAATCCCAGTTTCGGGCTAAGAAATTAGCTTTTGAACAAGAAAATAGGTCGCAACCTTTGTGGTTGCGACTTATTTTTTTATCTTTGCAAAGTGTTAAAATGCAATTACTATGAGTAAGTTTGTTGATGGATTCAAAAAGGTGCTAGGCTACATCTCGCCAGTCTATGTGGCAATGTTCTTTGCGGCCTTCGTTTTGTGGTATATAACAAAGCTTGGCGAGGTCTACACCACCGACCACCAGGTTGTCGTTGTTGTCGATGGCGAGGAGTTGGAGGTGGACTGCACCATTCGTGGTAAGGGTACCAACCTTATCGGCTACACACTCTTCTCTAAGACGGAGGTCTTCGATATCCCCTCTACTGAGCTTACCTTCGATATGGAGAGCATCGCTGAGGATGGCACGCCTATGCACCACATAGCTACTATGTCGCTCCAACAAGCTATTGCTGCCCGTATGTCGGGTGTCGAGGTTATCTCTGTTGGTTCGATTCCTCCTATTCGCTACACGCTGATGTGCGAGTAACGAGACTAAATATTCACTCTAATATATATAATATATGTATAAGGTGGGAGTAACTGGTGGCATCGGCTCGGGAAAGAGCGTTGTCTGCCGTATGTTGCGTGATCGAGGTGCAGAGGTCTACAACTCTGACCTTCGTGCTAAAGAGCTTATGGCCTCTAATGAGGATATTCGGCACGAGCTCACGGAGCGTTTCGGTGCTGAGGTCTTTGCAGGTGGTGAGCTCAATAGGGCCTATCTCTCGCATCGTGTCTTTGGCTGCCGAGAGGAGCTAGAGGCTCTTAATGCCATTGTCCACCCTCGTGTGCTGAACGACTTTGAGCAGTGGGCAGAGCAGCAGGAGAGCGAGTATGTCGTCATCGAGTCGGCCATTCTCTTTGAGTCGGGTATCGATAAGATTGTCGATGCGGTCGTAGCTGTTATGGCTCCTGAGGATCTGCGTATCGAGCGTACTGTCGAGCGTGATGGTCTTAGCCGCGAGCAGGTCGAGGAGCGTATGCGTAACCAGCTTACCGACGATGAGCGTTGCAACCGTTCGAAGTATGCTATTGTAAATATCGATCTCGACGACCTCGAGGAGGATGTCGAGCAACTTCACCGCCGCCTAAGCTATGATGCTCGACACCAAAAGTCTTAACCTCTCAGTGGCCCAGGTGATGGCCATCATCAACCTTACGCCCGACTCGTTCTACGCCACAAGTCGCAGTCATACGACTGCCGATGTGATGCGTAGTGTTGAGCGAGCTATCGTTGAGGGTGCTACGATTGTCGACCTTGGAGGCTACTCGTCGCGTCCAGGAGCCGATGATGTCTCGACGGAGGAGGAGTGGCGAAGGGTGAAGATGGGGCTTGAGGCTGTCAGAAGTGTCGATGGCGAGGTACTTGTCTCGATCGACACCTTCCGCTCGGAGGTTGTGCGTAGGGCCTATGAGGAGTTTGGCGACTTTATTGTCAACGATATCTCGGCGGGCGAGCTTGACGAGGCGATGCTTCAAACGGTGGCTCAATTTCAGCTGTTCTATGTTGCTATGCATATGCGTGGCGTGCCACAGACTATGCAGAGCTTGAACCTCTACGAAGAGGGTGTTGTCGAGGGCGTTGTGGACTACTTCCGTACGCGTGCAGATGAGCTAAAGGCTCAGGGTATCGACTCGCGAAAGATTATTCTCGACCCAGGCTTTGGCTTTGCTAAGGGTCCAATGCAGAACTATGAGCTACTGACGCATCTTAGCAGCGTTATGGAGCTTGGCTATCCACTCTTGGTTGGCGTCTCTCGAAAATCTATGATATATAAACCTCTTGGCCTTACGGCCGAGGATGCACTCCCAGGGTCGTTGGCCTTTGCGTGGGAGGCGTTGCGTGCTGGTGCAAAGATTATCCGCGTCCACGATGTGGCACCTACACGCCAAATTGTTGATCTCTATAACCACTATAATATGGCGTAGGATGATTAAGGTAGAAGATATTGTCAAGCGTTTTGGCAACTTGGAGGTGCTCCACGGCGTCTCGCTCGAGGTCTCTCGTGGCGAGATAGTCTCTATTGTGGGTGCAAGTGGTGCGGGTAAGAGCACCCTCCTTCAGATCATAGGTACGCTTATGGAGCAGGATTCAGGAAGTGTCACTATCGATGGCACAGAGACACGAGGTATGAGCGACGGAGAGCTCTCGGAGTTTCGTAATAAGCATATCGGCTTTGTCTTTCAGTTTCACCACCTGCTCGAGGAGTTCTCGGCACGCGAGAATGTTATGATGCCGATGCTCATTGCGGGCGTTGCTTCTGCGGAGGCTGCACGCCGTGCTGATGAGCTGTTGGCACTTGTTGCAATGTCGCACCGTGCGGAGCATCGACCCTCAGCACTCTCGGGAGGTGAGCAGCAGCGTGTGGCTATTGCCCGTGCTTTGGCCAATAACCCCTCTGTGGTACTTGCTGATGAGCCTACTGGAAACCTCGACTCGGCAACGCGTGAGGATATCCAAAAGCTCTTCTTCGAGTTGCGTGACCAGAGAAATCAGACCTTTATCATCGTCACGCACGATGATGCCCTTGCCCAGATGTCGGATCGTAAAATTGTGATGAGCGATGGACGTATTCAATAGTGACCTTTCGCGTGAGGAGCTTCGTGACCTCTTGGAGTCTCTGCACGACAGATATAATAACGTGGAGTTTATCGAGCCCGACCCCATCAGTGTGCCACATTCGTTTGAGGGTAGGGTAGACCGCGAGATTGCGGGATTTATGGCTGCGACAATCGCCTGGGGCAACCGCAAGGCTATTGTCAAGAGTGCTCACCGTATGATGCGATATATGGACAACTCGCCCGAGGATTTTGTACGTAACGCCTCTGAGGGAGACCTCAACCAGTTGCGAAGCTATGTCCATCGCACCTTCAATGGCGAGGATTTTCGCGATTTTGTCCTCTCGCTTCGTCATATCATCCAGGGATGGGGCTCTGTGGGTGGATACTTCGAGCAGAGCTATGCCGAGAGTGGCGATATGCGTCGTGTGTTCTCGGACTTCCGTCGTGAGTTCTTCAGCGTGGAGCATAATCCGCACTCAGAGAAGCATCTCTCGTCGATCGACCGTGGTGCTGCCTGCAAGCGTTTGTGTATGTACCTTAGGTGGATGGTGCGTCGCGATGACCGTGGCGTAGACTTTGGCCTTTGGCAGGGTATCCCTATGTCGGCACTCTACATCCCTCTCGATATCCATACTGGCCGTATAGGTCGCCAGATGGGACTCCTAAAGCGTAGGCAGGATGACTGGAAGGCCGTCGACGAGCTTACCGCTACGCTTCGTGAGATGTGCCCAGATGACCCTACACGCTACGATTACTCACTCTTTGGCCTCGGCATCTCGGGCGATAAATTGTAGGCGTGATGTTTCAATTCAAGCAGTTTGCCGTTGCCGACGAGCTATGTGCTATGAAGGTCGGCACCGATGGAGTGTTGCTCGGTGCGTGGGCAGATGTGGAAGGGGATAGCCGTATCCTTGACATCGGTACGGGTAGTGGCCTTATTGCCCTGATGCTCGCTCAGCGAAACGCCAAGGCCGAGATTGTGGCCCTCGATATCGACGAGGATGCTACGATTCAGGCCCAGCACAACTTCTCGCTCTCGCCCTGGAACTCTCGCCTTAGCGTTGTGCATAGCAACATCACTGACTATATGTCAGACCGCAAATTCACACACATAGTATCCAACCCACCATACTTTGTTGATTCGCTTCACTCGCCCAATGCAGCACGCACAGCGGCACGACACACCTCGTCGCTCCCCTTTGTCGATATTGTTGCTGCTGCCGAGCGACTCCTCGAGCCAGAGGGACGCCTTAGTGTGATTCTTCCGACGGACGTTGCCTCGATGTTTCGTCGTGAGGCCTTCGAGCGACTATGGCTCACGCGACAGCTCGACATTGTGACAAAGGCTGGCGAGCCGCCACGCCGCACGATGATGGAGTTTTGCCTAATTCAAGAGCCTCAAATGCCGCGATGTGCCGCGATGCTGATGGGCTCTGAGGAGTGTCGAGAACTCACAAATGATTTCTACCTATAACAATCAAGGCTACCCCTCGGGTAGCCTTGATTTGTTACTTAACGTCGAGCTGCACGCACTCGATTCCCACCTTCTCAAGTAGGCGAATGCCATCGTCTGAGCGATAGGAGTCGGCATAGACAACGCGTCGAATACCTGCCTGGATGATGAGCTTTGCACACTCAATGCAGGGTGAGGCGGTGACATAGAGCGTCGAGCCATCGCAGTTGTTGGCACTCTTAGCCACCTTTGTGATGGCGTTTGCCTCGGCGTGTAGGACATAGGGCTTTGTTGTACCCATATCGTCCTCGCAGATATTCTCGAAGCCAGCGGGTGTGCCGTTGTAGCCATCCGAGATAATCATCTTGTCCTTCACAAGCAGTGCACCCACCTTGCGGCGTACGCAGTATGAATTCTCGGCCCATACGCGTGCCATCTGCAAGTAACGGACATCAAACTGACGCTGTTTCTGCTCTTTGTATCCCATAGTTTTAAAAGTAGTTTTCTTTAATTTTCAAATGTATGGTCCGGCCAATTTGTTGTTAGAATGGTGCAGATGCCACGCTTGGCGAAATTAGAGTCGATGGGCTGTACTTTGAGGTACCGCCTATCGACGAGATATTGCGTTAGCGGCAGTAGATGCACTATTATCACACCAAATTAAAGTTTGCCGTGGCAGTGCTTATACTTCTTGCCCGAACCACAAGGACAAGGCTCGTTGCGACCTACTGACTTTTCAACCTTGATAGGTGCAGTCTTGCCCTTATCGCCCTGACCCGCTGCAGCTGCAGCTGCCATACGCGATGCCTGGAGCTTGTTGACATCGATCTTTGACTTCTGCTCCTGAGCCTCCTTCATAGAGTCTGGGTTGTTCTCGCGGATGGCGATACCCGACTTGTTGATCAAGGCGATGACGTTGCGGTTGATATCCTCAAGCATCTTAGCAAAGATCTGGAACGACTCGAGCTTGTAGATGAGGAGTGGATCCTTCTGCTCGTAGGTAGCATTCTGCACGCTGTGACGCAGGTCATCCATCTCGCGGAGGTGCTCACGCCAAGCATCGTCGATAGTGGTGAAGAGTGCCACCTTAGCGAACTCGCGGTAGATCTCCATACAGTCGCTATCCTTACACTTCTGCAACTCTACAGGGATAGCATAACGCAAGCGACCATCGGTGATAGGGAAGGCGATGCGGGTGTCCATATGACCCTCGCGGTCCTTGTAGATACGCTCCATTGTTGGGCGAACCATATCGGCAATAGCCTTAGCCTTACGCTCGTAGTGGGCTGTGAGGTCGTTGCAGATAGCGTCGATAATCTCCTTTGGCTTCATTGCGTCGAACTCGCTCTCGGCAATAGATGTCTCGATAGCCACCTCACGCATAAGGTCGAACTTGAACTCCTCGTAAGAGCAGCCCTCGTGCGACTCCACAAAGCGGAGTGCGAAGTCCTGACGCAGGTTGTTGAGGTCAATGTCGATACGCTCGCCATAGAGTGCGTGGCGACGACGTGTGTAGATAACCTCACGCTGTGAGTTCATCACATCGTCGTACTCCAAGAGACGCTTACGCATACCGAAGTGGTTCTCCTCGACCTTCTTCTGGGCACGCTCAATAGCCTTGGTCATCATACCAGCCTGGATAACCTCACCCTCCTGAAGACCCATCTTGTCCATCATCTTAGCGATGCGGTCCGAGCCAAAGCGACGCATAAGATCATCCTCGAGTGATACGAAGAACTGTGATGATCCTGGGTCACCCTGACGTCCTGCACGACCACGCAACTGACGGTCTACACGACGGCTCTCGTGACGCTCAGTACCGATGATGGCCAAACCTCCACACTCCTTAACCTCGGCAGTGAGCTTGATATCGGTACCACGACCCGCCATATTGGTAGCGATGGTAACCTGACCACTGCGACCCGCCTCGGCAACAATCTG
>JAFYSI010000035.1 GCA_017559425.1 Alistipes sp. | reverse complement strand
CAATGAGTGAGCAATACATCACAATTGGGAATCGCCTCAAACTTAGCCCTTCGCAATGCATCATCACCATAGAATGCCCAAGCAGCAAGGCTCGGACACCACGGTGTGCCATAGAACGTAACACCCTCAAACTCGTATACACTATCGTTGAGCAGCACAATCTTATTATCGCGGTCTCGAGTAAAGAGTCCAGCGTGAATCTCATCTATCGTATACTCAAGAAGCAGATACTCCAAGAGTCTATCGTGGTTGCCTCCAATGAGCACCACACGCCTACAGTCGAGAGCTAAGCACCACCGTTCAAAGTCGCCCCGCAGCCACTTTGCCGACGCCTCGCCATCATCCTCCTTATCTAGAGGTAGAATATCGCCAGCAATAACAACCACATCGCACTTTGGCAACGTAGGCAGCGTGCCGTGAAGGTCACTAATGGCTACAACTCTCATCTTGAAATGGGGTGGAGGTAAAATTATCTATTCAAATGCTCAGCAACGATGCGTGCAGCACACGCAACATACTCCACACAAGGACGCTTCTTGTAATACTCAGCAGTACGCTCCGAGGGCATAGCGGTCTCAGCACGCTCCACCATAGGCTCAAGGCCAAGCAAACGACGGCAGACAATATCTCCATTCTCGGCACGAAAGGCATCGGCAAACTGCTGTACAAGGGCATAGTTCTGCTTACGCTCCTCGAGGTTCGAAGGATCAGTAGAAGGAGCAATAGCACCAGCCACAAAGGCCATACCACTCACCGTGCCGCACACCTCACGCATACGGCCCATACCACCACCGAAAGGTGCTGTAAGGCGAGCCAACACCTCGGTTGACATCTCCATAACATCGTCAAAAGCCATCACCACAGCCTGGGCACAGTTATATCCCGCCTTGAAGTAGTTTACCGCTCGTTCAACACGCTCGTCAACATTTATCGATAGTTGCTTTTCCATAATATTTAAGTATCTTTGCCACAAATATAACACTTTTTTCAATATGTCGCACCTCCCAAAACTCAACTTTCCACCAATACACCTCAAGGCTCGTCGTGGTACGAATGGACGTACCGAGGTCTTCGATGTGGTGCGTGGTCGTTGGCTCGTGCTCACCCCTGAGGAGTGGGTAAGGCGTCACGTTGTGGAGTATCTACGCACTGAGTGCGGCTACCAGCCTCAGCAGATTGTCGAGGAGTATCCCGTAACACTCAATGGTATGGCTCAGCGTGCCGACATCGTCGTCGTAGGCTGCGATGCCAGGCCTTATATGGTCATCGAGTGCAAGGAACCTGGTGTAAAGATTAGCACCGAGACGCTATCACAGGTGGTACGATACAACTCAGTATTGGGCGGCCAGTATGTAGTGATAACAAATGGCATCGGCACCTTCTGCTATGAGTGGGATGGCAGCAACTACACCCCAATTAACCACTTTCCTCGTGCCAATAGTGGCGTAACAAAATAAAATAGGGATATTCTACCACCCTATTTCCACATTTTTCTCGTTGTTTACTTGCTATCTTCATTTTAGTTTGTAACTTTGCCGCATCATTTATCATAAGAATATGATTGTAGTAAACAGAGTAGCTGAACTAAATACAGCATTAGCAAATCTTCCCAAAGAGGGAGTTGGATTTGTACCTACAATGGGTGCACTCCACGCTGGTCACCGCTCACTTGTTGAGCGTGCACGTCGTGAGAACGACACAGTTGTGGTGAGCGTCTTTGTTAACCCAACACAGTTTAACGACAAGAACGACCTCAAGAACTACCCTCGCACCCCAGAGGCAGATTGTGCCATCTTGGAGGCAGCAGGTGCAGATATCGTCTTTATGCCAAGCGTCGAGGACATATACCCAGAGCCCGACACTCGCGTATTCGACTTCGGGCTCGTTGACAAGGTAATGGAGGGTGCCACACGACCAGGCCACTTTAATGGCGTGGCTCAGGTTGTAAGTCGTCTATTTGAGATTGTAAAACCTCAGCGTGCCTACTTCGGCGAGAAGGACTTCCAGCAGATTGCCGTGATTAAGGCTATGGTCGAGCAGCTCGCTATCGACATCGACATCGTTGAGTGCCCAATCGTTCGTGGTGAGGATGGCCTTGCCCTCTCGTCACGCAACGAGCTTCTCACGGCAGAGCATCGCCAGGCGGCACCACACATCTACGCTACTATCAAGCAGTGCTCTGAGAAGATGGCAACAATGACTCCTGCAGAGCTCACAAAGTGGGTGGTGGAGACTATCGACTCTAATCCTTTGCTCAAGACTATCTACTTTGAAGCTGTCGACGCTCGCACAATGCAGCGTGTTGAGAGTTGGAACGAGGCAGAGCGTGTACAGGGCTGCTGTGCAGTTCAGGCTGGCGAGATACGTCTCATCGACAATATTAAGATTAAGTAACTCTGACCCAAACTATGTTTATCGAGAGAATGAAATCTAAGATTCACCGCGTGCGTGTGACCGAGGCGAATCTCAACTATGTGGGCAGCATCACTATCGACGAAGACCTTATGGATGCAGCGGGCCTTATCGAGGGCGAGAAGGTGCAGATTGTGAACAACAACAATGGCGAGCGTATCGAGACCTACGTCATCAAGGGCGAGCGTGGCAGCGGATGCATCTGTTTGAACGGTGCGGCAGCACGCAAGACAGCTGTTGGCGACATCGTGATTATTATGGGCTACGGCTATATGGACTTTGAGGAGGCTAAGACCTTCCAGCCAAAGGTTGTCTTTCCTGATGAGCGTACAAACCGTCTGTTATAATAGCTGACACACACAGAGTTAAGGACTATGCACAGTAGGTGCGTGGTCCTTTTTTCATTTTAGCGTTCAACGAGTAATCGGCAATATTCTTGGGCAACAAGCGACTGGTGCAACAGAGATAAAATGGGATAAGAGAGCTATTTCGATTAGAGACTATGCTACAACAAGCACTTTTTTATAGTAAAGAGATTTTGTATTGCAAATTTTATTAGTATCTTTGCACGATATATTATCATAACGCGATGGAGCTACTTACGAACATAATCACCGGCTATCTCAAGCACAACAAACGTCTTGTTGTGCCACGCTTTGGTGCATTCATCGTCAAGCAGCCCGCGGGCGATATCATCTTCTCAGAACTTATGCGTAACGACGACGGCGTGCTTCGCTCGCTGCTTGTCGCTTATGGATGCAACGAGATTGCTGCAAACGGCATCATAGACCGCTTTGTATTCGAGATTCGTCATAAGGTTGCCGAGGGTGGTAGCTACTCGATTCCCAACTTTGGAGAGTTCCTCGAGGGCGAGAACAACACCATACGCTTCAGGCAGAAGCGTGAGCCAAAGGTCTTTGGCGGTAAGATTAAGCCCCCTATCGAGTGCTTTGACGAAGAGAAGATGAAGCTACAACGCATACAGCGTATTCGTCAGCAGCAGTGCGAGAACCTCACTGGTCACAGCACCCATCGCAAACTCAAGACATCGCACGCAATCACCACAAATAACCAGCGAGTGGCCGACGAGGAGGATATCGACCTCGGCAAGCCTGACAAGTATCTGCGTGGTCTCAAATATGAGAATCGCAAGGGTCGTGGCAACGATGACGAGAGCTTCAGCAACGAGCGACCTACAGCCAACGGCTCTGCAGGACGTATAATCGCGATGCTCATCGTGGCAATCCTCATCGGCATAGCTATATGGTTTACTTGGCGATGGATAGAGACAAATAACGCCACACACAGCACCACTCCCGTTGTTGACGAGAGCGAGGTAACGGTAGAGGCTCAGGACTCTTTGGCAAGCACCGAGACACCAGAGGCGACCTCTGAGACTGAGGCAACGACGACTACCCCACAGTCCACGCAGCCAGCTACAGTAAATCCGATGATGGTAACACCGCTGCTGCCAACGACCTACACAACACCTGCAACAGGTATAACACCCACAACAGGAAACGCACAATAGAGTAATACGCAACAAGGAGAATGACACCAAACGAACTACTTAGTGCCAAGCTACGCTTTGGCATCATCGGCAACTCTGAGGCACTCAACAACGCCCTAGAGGTAGCTATGCGTGTAGCTCCTACAGACCTCTCTGTATTGGTTACGGGTGAGAGTGGCGTAGGTAAAGAGTTCTTCCCTCAGGTGATCCACGCCTACTCGGCACGCAAGCATAATAAGTATATCGCAGTTAACTGCGGAGCTATTCCAGAGGGCACTATCGACTCCGAGCTCTTTGGTCACGAAAAGGGTTCATTTACTGGAGCCATCGAGAGCCGCAAGGGCTACTTCGAGGAGGCTGACGGTGGCACAATATTCCTTGATGAGGTGGGTGAACTTCCACTCTCTACCCAGGTACGACTCTTGCGCGTGCTGCAGACGGGCGAGTTTATGCGTGTAGGCTCTGCCAAGGTACAGAAGACAAATGTTCGTGTGGTGGCTGCTACGAACAATAACCTCCTGCAGTCCATAGCAGACGGCCGTTTCCGCGAGGATCTTTACTATCGTCTCAACACCGTACCTATCAGCGTACCAGCATTGCGTGAACGTAAGGGAGATATATACCTCCTCTTCCGCAAATTTGCAAGCGACGTGGCTCTACAGTATCGTATGCCCGCAATCACACTCAACGATGCAGCTCGCCAGATGCTCGAGAACTACCACTGGCGTGGTAACATCCGTCAGCTCAAGAATGTAGCAGAGCAGATATCGGCCATCGAGCAGAATCGCGACATCTCGGCCGAGACTCTTCGCCGCTATCTTCCCGACGAGGGCTACAACATCCACCCGGTGAACAATAATGCTGGCGGCTACAACGATCTCAACGAGCGTGAGTTGCTCTACAAGATACTCTTCGATATGCGTAACGACATCAACGACCTCAAGCGTATGATGACCCAGGCAATGCGAGGACAGGGCAACGAGCAGCGAGAGACATCAAATATCCATCACGACGTGATGGGACTTCTGCCCGAGCCACAGCACACACTACCGCAAAGCTATGACCTTGAAGAGGTAATTGAGGTCTACGATGAGCCTCATCGAGAGATTACCAAGGATGATGTGCAACGCGAGCAGATACTCAAGGCCCTACGCAACAATGGATTCAGACGCAAGGATGCAGCCCGCGAGCTATTCATCTCGGAGCGTACACTATATCGCCGAATGAAGGCACTCGGCATTGACGATAATACAAAATAGAGATAATGAGACATCTAAAGCAAATACTCTTTGTGGCAGTGGCAGCCATCACATCACTGGTCGTTGCTGTCAGCTGTGGTTACAAGGTGACCTACAACCTCTCGGGAGGTTCTATTCCTCCAGAGGCTAAGACATTCTCTGTAGCCTACTTCCCTAACAATGCACCAATGGTAGCACCAACGCTCAGCAACGTGCTAACCGAGGGTCTCCGTGACAAGTTCTCACGACAGACACGCCTCCAGCAGGTCGAGGAGGGCGGTGACTTTGCCTTCGAGGGTGAGATCACAAACTACACCTCGACAACAGCATCGGTGTCGAGTGGCGACTATGCACTCCAAAACCGCCTCACCATCACAGTAAAGGTTAACTTCCAGAATGCTGTCGACCAGACCTTGTCGTTCAACGGAAAGACCTTCTCGGCATACGCTGACTACGACTCATCGCAGCTTCTTGTCGATGTTCAGGACCAGCTCATCGAGGAGATTTGCGAGGACCTTATTAATGATATATATATGGCCGCAGCGGGCAACTGGTAGTATGGCAACACTTCAGGAGATAGTCTACACATCGAGCAACGCCACACGCAACGATATCGAGGCGGTGGTAGCACGCTACCCTTGGTGGAGTGCAGCACGTCTGCGTCTCTTCCGCACCGACAGGGAGAGTTGCGATGCTAATACCCGCCTTGTTGCAGAGCTTCATCCACTCGGAGCAATAGAGCGTCACACAATCGACATCGCAAAGCTCACGATGTTGACAACGGAGGATAGAATAGATAAATTCCTAAACCTCGACAACTACCGCATTGTGGCCGAAGAGGGCGATGCCGAGGATGTCTCGGAGGTCAATTTTGGTGATGACGATGAGATGGTGAGTGAAGAATTAGCCGAAATATACCTAAATCAGGGTCTTTATGACCAAGCAATTGACACTTATCGCAAATTAAGTTTGCTAAATTCAGAAAAAAGTATTTACTTTGCGGGACTAATTGCGAAAATTGAGGAGAAACAAGTTAAAAACTAACATAGAATAATTAAATCAAAAAACTATGTATACATTTTGCATTATTATGATTGCTATCGCAAGTATCCTTTTGATACTTGCTGTATTGGTTCAGTCGCCTAAGAGCGGTATGGCTGCTAACTTCGGTGCTGCAAACCAGACAATGGGTGTTCGCCAGACTTCTGACTTCCTCGAGAAGTTCACTTGGGCTATGGTGGCTGCCATCGTATTGTTCACACTCCTTTCTGTGATAGCAATGCCATCGAATGAGATCGATGAGACTAAGGTCTTTAACCCAATCGAGGCATCTAAGCCAGCTGAGGTAGAGGCTGAGAACGCTATGACTCTCGAGGTTCCTGCTGATGGTACAGCAGTTGAGGCTACTGTAACTACAGAGGGCGAGGTTGTTGCTACTGAGGCTGCTACAGAGGCTCCAGCTGAGACATCTGCAGAGTAGTCCCAAGCTAACAAAGCAAGACAAGGTGTCTCGGCCATTAGGTCGTGGCACCTTTTTTGTTTGACTCGAAAACAACCCATTGACAACCTGAAAACCTATACCTATATATAATATTAACCTTAAAATTTTACGACTATGAAAAAATACGTTTGTACTGTTTGCCACTATGTTTATGATCCAGAGGTAGGTGATCCAGATAACGGCATCGCTCCAGGCACTCCATTCGAGGAGCTTCCAGAGGATTGGGCTTGCCCACTCTGCCATCTCGGCAAGGATGTATTCGAGGAGGAGGAGTAATCAAAACAGAACTCTGATATGACTGTCGCAATCATAAATTGCGACAGTCATTCATTTTATCTGGACACTTTGGTGCTAATGTTTGTATAAAAGAGAAAAATCGCACCATAAGGTCTTGGATTTTCAAATAGAATGGTGTAACTTTGAATTAGTTTTTACCTAAACTACACAACATTCACAAAACTTTAAAATCTTCTACTATGACACAGATTGAAAAACCTGCAATCCTTGTTGTGGATATGCTCAACGACTTTGTCTATGGTGCTTTGGCTTGCGATCGTGGTAAAGCGATAATCCCCGCCACGCAACGTCTCCTCGATGCAGCACGCCAGGCTGGGGTCCCTATAATCTTCTGCAACGACGCACACATCAAAGGTATCGACCGTGAGCTTAAACTTTGGGGCGACCACGCCATAGCTGGCACTGAGGGTGCACAGGTTATCCCCGAGCTCAACGCCGGCAAAGGCGACTACATCGTGCCTAAACGTCGCTATAGCGGTTTCTTCCAGACCGACCTTGACATCTTGCTCAAAGAGTTAGGTGTGAAGACAGTTATTATGACTGGTCTGCACACACATATGTGCGTGCGTCACACATCTGCCGATGCATACTCGCTTGGCTACGACGTGGTGGTTGCTCGCGAAGCTACCGATGCCTTTACCGAGGAGGATTACAACATTGGCTTGGCATATCTGAAGACCTGCTACGGTGCAGATGCACTGACAAATGAGGAGCTAATTGCGATGTTCTAACAAACAAAATAGAGAAATACCCCCATTCTTAGTCGTTAAGAATGGGGGATATATTATAAATATAAAGGTAACGTTATCTCCTCTAATTGAACTTAGGGGCACCGTTATATGTAGCAGTATAAGTTATATTGCCGCTTGTTGCCTCCAAACGTATGCTATCCTCTGTCACAATCACTGTAGCAGAATCAAATATACAATATGTGTAGTAGCCTGTAAGGTCAGCATTAACAACAATGTACGCGGAGTGATTAGGACGAAGGCTCCAATCCTCCCTATAGAACTCTTCATTTACGGTATATGTACCAACTGGAATACTAAAGTAACCCTCATCATCGGCAACTATCTCAAGACCGTAGAGGTCAAGATTGTAGTATCTACCACCTGCCATCAAACCACCCACTTCTGTAAAGCCCTTATCGGATAGATAGATGTTGTAGCGATATGTGTTGCTGGGATACTGCCCTTTGTATGTACCCATAATTGCAGTAGCCTCCATTGTTACATCTCTCTCTGGATAGTGGTTTATGTACTCTTCCATTCCATCGATGACACCATTAAAGCGAATGCGGTATTGCTGGCCATCATAGTCGGTAAACTTCGCAACAATAGTATAGTTGCTAACATCACCCTCTACAACAAAAGAATTGAGGCAATCTTTAAAGTTGATTTGCTGACCGTTAATAGTTAACTTACTAACAGATGAATCTACATTGGAAAGAGTGTCATCATAAAGGCCAGCTACTAAGATATTCTCGTTCTCAGCACCAAGAAGCAATGCTTGGAAACTTGCATTAGCAGCCTCATCACTCATCTTAATGTAGATGTAGTTATCAGGATGTAGACCTACCTGAGGTATACGGCTCGCTGATGTGAATGTTACGTCGCAAACATAAGCTTTAGCCGACTGCTCAATAGTTACCGTGAAGGATTGATCCTCGTAGCATACAACAATCTTTGCACTACGAGCGGCGTCATCGTTAGGCAAAACTGAGAATAGTATGCTTTTGCCTACCGTAAGGTTTGCAATCCAATCAGCCTCACAATCAGCCTCGACCATTGCACCAGATGGTGCATCTGTAAGAGAGTAAAAGATGATACCAGTGCCTCCCTCATTGTCGAATTCCAAAATATCAGACTCCATAGCTGAAGACAACACAACATTCTGAACCACTGGGTCGTTACTACACCCCACATCGAACAAAAGCAACGCAAGTAGCAAACAGAAAAAAATGCGTATTTTCATTATAATTTATTGTGAAGATTTGTTTACGCATACAAAAATATATAAAACAAACGACAAAAAGAACACTTTTTCGGCTTTTTCAATGTTTTTATATAAATAATTACAGCCAAGGAGTTGCAAATAAGAAAATTATTACTACCTTTGCGACGCTTTATGCACAAAACTTTAATTAATTAAACAATTATGAACAATTACGAAACCGTTTTCATTGTCACT
>JAFYSI010000034.1 GCA_017559425.1 Alistipes sp. | reverse complement strand
GTTGCGGGCAATCTTTGCGATGTTCTTGTCGAGCGAACGAACACCCGACTCGCGAGTGTAGTCCTCTATAATTCGCACGATAGCCTCGTTGCTCAACGAGAGTTTGTCGTCGTCGATGCCGTGTGCCTCACGCTGCTTCTTAACAAGGTGCTTGGTTGCGATATTGACCTTATCCTCAAGGATATAGCCAGGGATATTGATCATCTCCATACGGTCACGCAGTGCCGTAGATATGTTGTTGATGTTATTTGCCGTAGCAATAAACAGCACCTTCGAGAGGTCGTACTCCGTGTCGAGGTAGTTGTCGTGGAAGGTGGTATTCTGCTCTGGGTCGAGCACCTCAAGGAGGGCACTCGATGGGTCGCCGTGGTTAGACTTCGACACCTTATCGATCTCGTCGAGGATGATCACAGGGTTCGAAGCACCGCAACGCTTGATGGTCTCGATGATACGGCCAGGCATAGCACCGATATATGTGCGGCGGTGACCACGAATCTCCGACTCATCGTGCAAACCACCCAGCGAGATACGGCCAAACTTACGGCCCATAGCCTCGGCTACCGACTTACCCAATGATGTCTTACCAACACCTGGAGGGCCATAGAGGCAGAGGATTGGTGACTTGAGGTCGCCCTTGAGCTTGATTACTGCAAGGTGCTCCAACAGTCGCTCCTTGACCTCCTCAAGGCCAAAGTGATCCTTGTCGAGCTGCTCGTGCACAGCCTTGAGGTCGAGGCGGTCCTCGGTCATCTCATCCCAAGGGAGGTCGAGCATAAGTTGTAAGTAGTTGATCTGCACCGAGTACTCGGCGATAGCGGGGTTAAGACGCTCCAAACGAGCAAGCTCCTTCTCAAACATCTTGGCTGTAGCCTCCGACCACTTCTTGCCCTTAGCAGCCTCGCGAAGCTTGTCGACATCGGCATCTGTGCCCTCGCCAAGCTCATCCTGGATGACGCGTGCCTGCTGCTGGAGGTAGTACTCACGCTGCTGCTTGTCCATCTCCTGCTTCACCTTGTTCTGGATGTCGTTCTTGAGCTCTGCAAGCTGCTGCTCACGCACGAGAATCTCGAGCAGACGACGCGAGCGAGCCAAGAGGCCTGGTGCCTCGAGAAGGTGCTGGCGGTCGTCGTCCGTGAGCTCCATATTAGAGCAGATGAAGTTTACGATAGCACGGCTCGAGTCGAGGTTCTTGATGGCAAACGCCGCCTCCTTAGGCATCGAGTGCGAGATGTTGATGATGCTGAGTGCTACCTCGCGGATAGAGTCCACAAGGGCCATAAACTCAACGTTCTTAGGGTCGGGAGTGCTATCCTGAATAGGTGTTACGGTAGCAGTGAAGTAGGGCTTGGTGGAGATATACTCACCAACCTCAATCTTCTCCAATCCCGCGAGTATTACTGTAAGGTTGCCATTGGGCATCTCCAAAATCTTGAGGATGCGTGCCGATGTACCTATCTTGTGCATATCGCTTGGCTGAGGATCCTCCACCTCGCCGTCGATCTGAAGCACAGCACCGAGCAGGCCGTCGCCAGCCTCCACAGCACGCACAAGGGCAATCGACTTGGTGCGACCCACCGTGATTGGGGTCACCGAGCCTGGGAAGATCACTGAGCTACGCAGTGTTAAAATTGGAAGTGCCTCGGGTAGCTGCACCTCTTCGATGACATCGTCGCCACCCGAAATGATGGGTATCACCTGGTGCTTGCCGTCGAAGAGCTCAGGCACCAAACCCATATCGTCAATCTCTATATCTTTTTTCTTGCTCATAGTTCGAGTATAATTAATTGCGACAAAAGTAACGCTTATTTCTTAGAAATAATTGTGCCTCGTCGATCGATTTATAACATTTTATCGACAATGTCGCTCTTGGGTGCTTGTCGCTATCTTGAAAAAGAGAGGAGAGAGCCTCATTGTGGCCCTCTCCTCGGTGTAAGTCTGTATGCGGCAATTTAGATGTGTTTGTCGCCAGTCGAGTACTTGATATCCTCGATAAAGCTCTTGATGTTCTGCTCCTCGCTGCGTGGACATATCATCAGCACGTCGTCGGTATCAACCACGATGTAGTCCTTGAGGCCGCTAACGATTGCTGCCTTATTCTCTGGTATGAAGATGAGAGAGTTGCGAGTGTCGTAAGTCTGTATAGTCTTACTGTTTAGAGCGTTAGCATAGCGATCTTTGCGTGAGTGCTGGTGTGCTGAGCCCCACGTTCCCACGTCGCTCCAGCCAAAGTCGCCACGGTGAACATAGACATTCTCGGCACGCTCCATTACGCCATAGTCGATAGATATCGGCTTACACTCGGCAAAGACGTGCTCGATGGCCTTAGCCTCCTCCTCTGTTCCGAGCTTCGATTCGGCCTCGGCGAATAGGGTGGCGTGCATAGGTAGGTGCTCCTCGAGGGCACGGATGATATCCTTGACCTTCCAGATGAAGATTCCCGAGTTCCACAAAAATTCGCCACACTCCAAAAATGCTTGTGCCATCTCGATGTTTGGTTTCTCGGTGAAGCACTTCACTTTTGTGATCTCGTCGTTGCCCGTACGCTGTATATATCCGTAGCCTGTTTCGGGTCTGCTTGGCTCGATGCCGATGGTCATCAGAGTGTCGTTCTTCTCGGCAAAGTCTGTGCAGTTGGCTATGATGCGTCGAAACTCCTCTTCGTTGAGTATCAAGTGGTCAGATGGCGAGACGATCATCACTGCCTCGGGATTTATCTGCTTGAGCGTATATGCTGCATAAGCAATACAGGGTGCGGTGTTGCGACCAATAGGCTCGCACAATATCTGCTCCTCTCGAATCTCAGGAAGGTGTTGTAAAACTTGCTCCTTGTAGCGTTTGTTGGTGACAACAATGAAGTTCTCTTTAGGGACAATTTTTGCAAATCGCTCGTATGTGTGTTGGATGAACGAACGTCCCGTTCCAAGTATGTCTAAAAACTGCTTAGGCATAGCTTGGCGGCTCATTGGCCAGAATCGTGTGCCCACGCCGCCTGCCATAATTACGCAATATTTGTTGCTGTCCACGGCTTTTTTGTGCTTTAAATTTTACAAATTTACACAAAGATAAAATTTTTTTGTATCTTTGCAAAATATTTGGGATCTTATTTTCGTCCTAAGTTAGCTGTTTGAAGAGTAATTTATTATGAGTAACACTAAGAGTATCAGACTGTTCACATTGCCAAATGCACTCACTTTGGCCAATCTTGTGGCAGGTGCTATTGCAATTGTCTTTGCCCTGAAGCACCAGTATGAGGTATCGTTCTGGTTGATTATTGCCGCTGCAGTGTGCGATTTCTTCGACGGATTTGTTGCTCGTTTGCTCCACCAGCAGTCCGAGTTGGGTGTTCAGCTCGACTCTCTGGCTGACGATATCTCGTTTGGCCTCGCTCCAGCTGTCGTGATGTTTGACATCTACGGCCAGTCAACGTCGTACTACAACTTCGACACCTCAATTATGCAGCCACTCAGCTATGTGGTCTTCATCATCGCTGCATTATCGGCATTGCGTCTTGCAAAGTTCAATATCGACACTACGCAGAGCAGTGAGTTTGAGGGCCTTCCAACACCTGCTAATGCTCTGATGCTTATGTCATTGGCTGTGTTGTATGCCAATGGCGAGGTGTCGCTCTATCAGGAGCATATCCTCCTTATCTCTATTGCAGCGTCGCTCCTATTGGTGAGTCCAATACGAATGTTTGCTCTCAAGTTTAAGAGCTTCAAGTGGGCAGATAACAAGCTTCGCTATGGCTTCTTGCTTGCAGCGTTGAACTTTATTATTTTCTTCACTGCATACTCAATCGTTGCAATAATCGTTCTCTATATTGTGCTTTCGACTCTTCGCTGGATATTTTCGCCACGAAAGGTCGAGACCAAAAACTAAACTGAATTACCGAAATGAAGATGTTGCGTAACATAACTATGCTTCTTGGCTTTGTGGTGGCTCTGCTGCTGCCCAATGCTTCGTATGCACAGCTCGACGCTGCATCTTTGGCTCGTGCTCAGCGTGAGGGTCAGAACACAAGTGTTGGTGCTGGTATCCCCGGAATGGACGGTATGATGGGTATGGAGGGCCAGGAGGGTCAAGAGGGCGAGGCTGCTGACTCTACAGATGTCAAGAAGCGTCGTCAGCGTCGACCACTCGAGTCCTACTACTTCAACGATACGGTGCGAGCTCTCCCCAACTGGAAGTGGTTTGTAGATCGTGACTACAACCGTGTGCGTGTCGAGCCTCTCGATACCACACTTTCGGATTGGCGTATCGACTATGTCTTCTATCGCAAGGGTGTGGGCGATATGGCTCTTGGTGGCCTCGGTCAGTCATCACAGGCGATAAACTGGTTTGACCGCCGTCAGGATAAGGACTTTACCTTTGCCCGTAGCTACGATGCCTACACAGCACGCCTCGAGAATGTCCCCTTCTACAATGCCAAGCGTCCATATACCAACGCTATGTACCTAGAGTCGGGACAGAAGCGTTATCGTGAGGAGCACTTCGAGTTGGTACACTCGCAGAATATCAACCCATCGACCTCGGCAAACCTTAGCTATAAGGCTCGTAGCACTATGGGTCTCTACGAGTGGCAGCGTACCAAGAACCACGCACTCTCGCTGGGTGTGGCTCACACAGGTAAGCGTTACTCGATTCACGCTGCCTTTATGCACAATATGATATCTGCACGCGAGAATGGTGGTGCTGTGGGTAAGTGGGCAATCGCTGATACCACGTTCGAGATGCCATCGGGTGTGCCTATGCGTCTTGCATCGTCAAAGGCCGAGAATACATATCGCAACGTCGGCGTATTTGTCAAGCAGGCATACGCCATCCCTCTGCAGCGTGTTACAGAGTATGACTTCTCGCTTGCCGACCTCTCGGCAGTATATATCGGCCACCAGATAGAGTATAATCGATGGACAAAGAGCTACTCTGATATCCGTTCGACCTATACTAATGAGCGTGGCGAATATGACGAGGATCTCGGTTACATCCCTACTACGCATAGCTACTACAGCGATTGGTTTATCAATCCTGACAAGTCGCGTGACTCTATCTCCGAGAGCTTGCTCTCGAACAGAGTCTATGTCCAGGTTCAGCCCTGGGATCGTAATGGTGTGATCTCTACGATTGATGGTGGTGTGGGCGTCGACCTACACACCTACTCCTACCTTCGCCTCGAGGACTATCTTCGAGGACGTATTACTCGTGACAAACGCACGTCGTGGTATGTATATGGCTCGACTGGCGGTATGATTAAACGATATGCCGACTGGGGTGTCGACGCTAAGTATTACCCCTCGGGCTATCGTGGTGGTGATCTCTCTGTGGGTGGTAACATCACCCTTAGAGCCTTCATCAATGAACGACCTCTGATTCTCAGCGGACGCTTCCGTCAGGAGCTCCGTTCGCCAGGTTATTGGCAGGAGAATCTATTCTCAAACCACTATGCTTGGTTTAACTCCTTTGAGAAGGAGTCTGAAACTCGTTTTGACGTTAACTTCCAGGTTCCCAGCATCGCCCTCGAGGTCGGTGTATGGCAGGGAGTGCTCAGCAACACCATCTATTATGGTGGCGACAGCCGTCCCCAACAGCACAAGGGAACAGTTAGCCTCACGAGTTTGTATGCTCGCAAGGATTTCCGCATTGCGGGATTCCATCTGGATCACAGGGCATTGGTGCAAATCACGTCCAATGAGAGTGTGCTTCCGGTACCAACATTGAGTGCTTTCCTCTCGTACTACTACGAGTTCTGGGTAAAGCGCGATGTGCTCAGAGTGCAAATTGGTGTGGATGGACGTTTTAATACCTCCTACTACGCCCCAGGATACAATCCTGCCCTCTCGGTATTCTACAACCAGCGTGAGGTGAAGATAGGTAACTATCCATACCTCGACCTGTTTGTATCGGCAAAATGGAAGCGTATGCGTATCTTGCTTAAGCTACAACATCTCAATGAGAATCTATTTGGCAATGGAGAGTACTTCCAAACGGCTCTCTATCCGCTCAATCCTCGTATGTTTAAGCTCGGTATCTCGTGGTCGTTCTACGACTAATGGCGTGTTTTGTGTCGGTTAGCAGCCCACAAAACAACAAACAATGTTAAAAAGAGTATTTTTTGTGATTCTCTCCCTCGTAGTTCTTGCAGGGTTTGAGTCATCGTTGGGTAGCACTGTTGCCGCACCCGCAATTTTTGTAGATGTGCCTATCACCCAGACCGAGAGTCTTGAGGATGGCGAAACAACAGAGAGAGCAGATTCAACAGCTACAGCAGAGGTCTTGGTCGACTCGTTGGCCAACCAAGCTACTAACGAAGGCGAGCAGATTGCCGTGACGGCTAAGCTGCCGCAGCAGATTTCGAAGTTCGACACTCTTATGAAGAGAGTCGGAGCTGAGTCGGGTCACGACTGGCGCTTTGTAAGTGCAATCGCATACTGTGAGTCACGCTTCACTGAGGGACTTGTCTCAAGGTGTGGTGCCACAGGCCTTATGCAGGTTATGCCTATCGTTGCCCGCCACTTTAAGGTCCCTGTAAGCCATCTTCACAACACTGAGACCAACGTGCGTCTTGCGTGTCGATTGCTTACCGAGTTTGAGAAGACGTTGGGTATTCCAGAGTCTACCCCTGAGTACGACCGTCTTAGCATCATCCTCGCAAGCTACAATGCTGGCTTGGGACACGTTCAGGATGCACGCCGTTTGGCTAAGGCCGACGGTGCAAACCCAAACTCTTGGGCCGTCGTGAGCAACTACCTTAAGCTCAAGGCCAACCCTGCCTACTACAACCGTTCTGAGGTTAAGGCGGGTCGCTTCGGTGGAAGCCGAGAGACATTGAGTTTTGTCGAGCTCGCTATGAGCAAGTATGCTCACTACTGCCAGATTGCTTGGTAAGAAAGCGAGTGCACACTGCACAATAAAGCCCGAACTTCACGCCATTAGGCGTTGAGTTCGGGCTTTTTGTATCTACCTATATAAATACTATAATATGCCGTGATATTCGAGCTCTTGGCTCACCTTGCCCCAGTCGACGACGGGACGTGCCACGCCATCGATAAATCGCACAGGGCATCCCAATGCTGCATCGTCGATATAGAGGTGGGCATATACCTTTGGCGAGGCTGTCCACTCCTCCTGCTCGGGGTTGCGGTTTATGCCCCATAGCTCGATGCGTCGCTCCTTGAACCAACGTACCGCAGCATCGAGCCTCTCACCCGAACGCATCGTGAAGAGGATGATACGATGACCACGCTTGCGAAGCCTTAGGAGCGTGTCTACAGCACCCTCAACGTCGAGACCGACATTGGGGTACTCGTGCTCCACGCAGGTGCCATCGAAATCGACAGCTATGATCTTTGACTCACTGCGTGCCATAGTTATCGCTTCTTAAATAGACGTGTAAACCTCTTCCAGGCTGTGGGCTCGTCGTCGAGACCATAGCCATAGCCGTAGCTGTGCTTTGTCTCAGTTGTGCCGTTGAGTACTATGCACATATTGTGTAGCTTACGCGATGTGTGAAGTGCCTCGATATCTGGAAGTTGACGACGGTCAAGACGACCCTCACGAATAACATATATTGCAAGGTCGACAAGACGATCGGTAATCAAGGTATCTGCCACAGCCATTGCTGGCACGCTGTCGATGATGATGTAGTCGTAGATGTCACGGAGCTCCGCGATGAGCGTGTCGAGACGCTCTGCCATAAGCAGCTCTGCTGGATTTGGTGGCTGAGGGCCAGCATAGATCACGTCGAGGCGTGGGTCAACATCCGACTTGAATACGATGTCGCTCCACGAGTCGAAGCTGCCGCTGAGGTACGACGAAAGACCTCGGCGGTTGTTGCGATTACCAAGGCTCTTGGTGAGCGTGCGACGGCGAAGATCCATATCGATGAGGAGCACTCGCTTGGCAGATGTTGCGAGTATCGCAGCAAGGTTTGTAGCTATGAATGTCTTGCCACTGTGTGGTATTGACGAGGTGAGCATCATAACCTGCATCTTGTGGTTGATAGACATAAAGCTAAGGTTCGTACGCAGCATTCTAAACGCCTCTGAGAGTGCGTCGCGACCATCCTCCTTTACCTCTATGCAGCGTGTTGAACGCTGCTCAATATAGGGTATATCGCCCAAGTATGGTACAGATACTCTCTTCTCAATGTCGCGGCGTGAGCGTACGCTGGTGTTCATTACCTCGCGAAGGTAGAGGATGCCGAATGGTACTATGCAACCCATCATCACGGCTAATAGGTAGAGGATCGATGCACGAGGACTTATAGGCTTGTCAGCACCGAAGGCAAGGTCGATCACGCGGGCGTTGCTCTCGGCTGTAGCACCCATCAGTGAGTTCTCCTCGAGCTTTGTGAGAAGGTAGATGTATAGCTCCTCCTTGACCTTTTGCTGGCGTGTCTTTGAGAGTAGTTCCTTCTCCTTTGCTGGTGTCTCGTCGAGGCGTGCGTCGGCGAGTCTTGTTTCGCGGTTTACGCTCTTAATCTGGAGCTTAAGACCGTTGATGTGTGACTCGAGCGAGCTTATGATGATGTCACGAATAGCTATGATATTGGCCTTTAGCTCGATGATTGTGGGGTTGCTCTCCGACGACTCTGAGAGCAGACGCTTGTACTCGAGCACGGCGTGGTTGTACTCCTCAATCTGTGCTGCAAGTGCTGTCGATGCACCACTCATCGTCACTGTCGACGCGGGTATGAGGCTCAGCTCTGCATTGTTAGATGTGTAATCAAGGATGTAGTTTGCCATCTCGAGGTTTGCCTCCAAAGAGAGTCCCTTACGCTTGAGCTCTTGAAGCTCCTCGGCACCGAGTGTAGCCTGACTCGATAGGTTGTAGAGCTTGTTGCTCTGCTTGAATGTGGCGATGTCGCTATCCGCGAGGTTGAGCTCCTGGCTCAGTATCGCAAGACGCTCGTCGATAAACTGCTCCGTAAGGTGCGATATGGCACGCTTATCCTCGATGGCATCGGCATTATATGCTTCGATGATGCCGTTGATGACATCCTCAGCACGCTTTGCCACCACGTCCGACATAGTGAGCGTGATGACTGATGCTTGCTTGTTTTTAATCTCGCATTTCAGCTTTTTGCGGTAAGCCTCGACGCTGTTGTTTAGCGTGTTGCGGCTCACTCTGATGGCGATGTTTTGTGCCGTCTCGGCGTAGGGTGTAGCACTAATCACAACCTTTCCGAGTGGTGTTGTGATGGTGTCGCCAAACGATGCTCTACACTCATATTCACTATTGGTGAACTCGCTGAGTGATAGTCTATTGTCTGATGTTATGCAATATGTGAACGCACCCTTAGCATTGCTATTGTTGTCTACAAATTTTACAACGGCTGGTACACGACCGTAAAGGTCGATGTTTCTCAGACCACTCTTTGTGGTGTATCGTGTTGCAAGATCTAAGTCCTTGACCACCTGCTCCATAAGGCGGCGTGACTCCAAGATGTAGACCTCGTTGTCGACCGAGCGGCGGCCAACGCCTCCCATAAGGTCGCTAAATGCCGTAACCTCAGCACTTGAACCCTTGCGTGAGTCTTTGACAAGCACCGTTGCTGTACGCTGATAGATGGGTGAGGTGCTTTGAAGATAGAGCCAGGCGGAGGCCACGAAGAGGATTATCGCAGCGACGTACCAATACCAATTTGAGAGTGTGAGGTGTAGGATGTCGCCTGGTGTCAGCTGCTCGCTCTGTGTTTCGTTATCTTTTGCTATGTTCTCAGCCATTGTTGCTTACTTTATTAATGTGATGAGAAGTGTGGCGAGAGCTATGCCCGTCGAGGCGATAGATATCCAGAATGTGCGGTTCTGGTTGATTTCGGCAGTTGCAGCCTTATATTTGTTGGGGCTAACCACCACCACGTCGTTCTGCTCAAGGTAGTAGCAGGGCGATGTGAATATGTCGCTTGAGCGAAGGTCTAGCTTAGTGATCACGCTCTTGCCATCTACCTCGCGAATTACCGCCACGTTGTCACGCTCACCAAAAATGGTGAGGTCGCCAGCTAAGGCCAGTGCATCGAGTATGGTGATCTTATCGCTCTGGATGTCGTAGCGACCAGGACGATTTACCTCTCCAAGAACTGATATGCAGAGGTTTGCAAAACGTACATTTACCTGTGGCTCAGCTATATAGTTGCTCTCTTTGATGCGTTCTTCAATCTCGCGTGCAAGCTCAAGACGTGTCATACCTTCACACTTTATGCGGCCAATGATGGGGAGAGTAAGATAGCCCTTCTCATCGACTGTCATCACCTGCAGGCTACTCTCCGTAGCGTTTGTCACGCCACCAGCGTTCGAGAGCGACTGGTAGCTTGTCGACGAGTTAAATGGCTGAGCAAGAAGGGGATCCTTGCTGTTCACTACTACAGTGATTTGGTCGAGGGGCTTGATGCGAATCTGGTAGTTCTTGGGGAGTGTTATCTCGCTGCCATTTTCGACATCCTGCAAATATAGTACTCGTTGCTGCACGTTGCAGCTGCCCAAGATGAGTGCTGCTACGACGATAAGGAGTTTGAGATGCTTCATCGGTTTGATTTCTCTTTTTTTGCACATTTTTCTTCGGTCTATGCTTCGAGCCGATACTGTATCGGTGCATAAATCGTGCAAATATACAAAAAATTAGCAATACCCGCCAGGGTATTGTTCTTTTATTCGCTTTTTAGTTGTTGTCGAGCCACTCCAAGAAGTCTGAGGTGCGGCTACGACTAACTACCACCTCGTCGTCAGTGTGGGGCACAATCTGCAACTTGAGACGTGTGCTAAGGTATTTCGAGATATTCTCAATGGCGTTGATCGATACGATGTAACTGCGTGATATACGGAAGAATATCTTCGGGTCGAGCATCTCCTGTACCGTGTCGAGTGAGTAGTCCAAGAGTCGCTGGCTGCCGTTGCGGTTCACGGCGTAGGTGCTCTTGTCTTTCGAGTAGCAGTAGGCGATTTCGTCGACGGGGATTATCGCAATCTTCTCGCCAGTCTTGACCGTAAATCGCTTCTTGTACTCCTTTGATGTCTCGCCATTGGTCCTCGACATTATGTTTATGAGTCGCTCCATCTCGCCAGCAACACGGCTCTCGAGACGCTCCTTGCAGCGACTCCACGCACGTCTCATATCCTCCTCAACGATAGGCTTAAGGAGATAGTCGATGCTATTGACTTTGAAGGCGTTGATGGCATAGTTGTCGTATGCTGTGGTGATAATGACGTGCTGAGTGACGTTCACACGTTCGAAAATCTCGAAGCATATGCCGTCAGAAAGTTCGACATCCATAAAAATTACGTCGGCACCCTTAGGGTTCTCTTCGAGCCATTTTATGGTCTGTCTTACGGAGGTGAGTGTCATCACCACGCGGCTGTTGTCACAGCACTTGTCGATGAGTTTTTTAAGGTTAATCTGTGCAGGGATCTCATCCTCTACGATTAGCACATTAATCATACTATCGGGAGTTTTACAATAAATTCATTATCAGTCTTTTCGATGCTTATATCGTGGCCTGTGATGTCGAGGTATTGCTGTCGAATATTCTCCAATCCAAGACGTGTTGATGGCTGTCCGTGTGTGCGTTGCTGAAGCCTGTTTCTGACCACTAATTGACCCTCGTTTGTGGCTATCTCAATCCTTAGCGGAAGCTCCGCCGAGACGATGTTGTGCTTTGTGGCGTTTTCGACCAAAAGTTGTAAGGAGCACGGTACCACCATTTTGTCGAGATATTGCTCCTCGATTCTTATCTCAATTTCGAGGCCATCGATGAATCGCTCCTTGATAAGGTCGATATATCGCTGTGTGAACTCCATCTCCTCCGAGAGCTTTACAAGCGGTTTTTGGTCGTTGTTGAGCATATAGCGATAGATCGCTGCGAGCTTGTGGATAAAGGCACTCGCACGCTCTGTCTCCTTCTCCTGCACCAAGTAGTCGAGGATGCCGAGCGAGTTGAATAGGAAGTGGGGGTTTATCTGCTGCTTGAGTCGCTCGTAGCGATACTCCGAACGGTTTTTCATCTCTCGTTCGAGGCGTAGCTCCTGACGAGTGATTGTCGAGAGTCGTCCGAGGATGCAGATTGTGATGACTATTAGGTTGAGAAGCAGTGCTGCCGAGAGTGTGCGTAGGAAGCTCACGGTCTCGAACGGCGTGTCGTTGTACTCGGGCAGGTTGTAGTAGGCAATTAGTGCTACGATTGTTGTCAGTACGAGTGCCGAGAGTACGATGTGGGTGTGAGTTCTACGTCTGTCATCTCGTTCAGCTATAGGTAGTTGCAGACGTATTGCCACCAGCACATTGCCCACAACGATGGTGAGCAGTGCCCAGGTATTTCCCGTGATGTTCATCACATCGTTCATAAGTGCTCCCTCCGTTGCGTGTATCGAACTAAATAGGGCGAAATAGGCCAATCGTAACACCAAAATCGAGAGTGCCACAATCGTGATGTTGCGAGGCGATGTTGTCCAAGCGTCAAGCGGAGCTCTCAGACGCTTAACACGCTGCGTAAGTTCGCTGATGGCCACACCCAAAGCTGTTGTAATCAAGAATGTTGCCACACCTGGAGCTATCGTATCGTTGTGGATGAGCTGTTCAATAGGGTGCCATAGCCAAGAGCCGATGATGTAGCCCGATAGGGTGGCGACAAGGGTCAAAACGGCCATCACGTCGAGGCGTGTGTGGTTACGCATCGAGACTATTATCACCATTGTTATGGTGAGTACCGTGAGTAAGATGTCGTCCTGGTACTCAAACGCACGGCTAAGCACCGCCACACCAAAGTGTAGCAGGGCAAAGAGTAGCACGATTATGATATTTGCCGTTCGCGTATGCTTCATCGTCAGTTTTTGCGTTAACGTGCAAATATACGAAAATTTCGCGAAACGACCAATTTTTCCACTAAAACTTCTGCCGTTTGTTGCCCTTGCTATCCGATATTTTGACCATATCGGTCGCCATTCGGATTTGCCTTGTCTGCTTGTTGCCCTTCACAAAAATTTCCGTTATCGGCAAAAGCGGGGTTGAGGCCTGAGGGGCGTAATATGCCATTCGGACCTAAAAACGTGCAATTCGTCTCATTTTTATACCCTTTGTGTATTTTAAATTTGCTTATCTCGATAATTTTTTCAAAATTTGTATTGTCGAGGGTGTGTAGTTATTAAAAATATTTAATAACCCTTTTCCAAAGCCCCTCGACAAACAATTGGACGCAACTAACAAACAATTTTTTCGATATGCAAAAACCAAACCTCTCCTTTGGCCAGATGTGGAATCTAAGCTTCGGATTCTTCGGCGTGCAGATTGCCTATGCTCTGCAGAGTGCTAACATCAGCCGTATCTTTGCGACGTTGGGTGCTGATCCCCACACGTTGAGCTTCTTCTGGGTGTTGCCCCCATTGATGGGTATGATCGTGCAGCCTATCGTAGGTGCTATGAGCGACAAAACCTGGTGTAAGTGGGGTCGTCGTAAGCCCTACCTCTACCTCGGTGCCATCGTTGCCGTTATCGTTATGGCGTTGTTGCCAAACTCAGGTAGCTTCGATATGACCGTTAAGGCTGCTTTGGCCTTCGGTGCAATTATGCTTATGTTGCTCGACACGTCGATCAATATGGCAATGCAGCCATTCAAGATGATGGTTGGCGATATGGTCAACGACGAGCAGAAGACCACAGCTTACTCTATCCAGAGCCTCTTGTGCAACGCTGGTTCGTTGGTGGGTTACTTGTTCCCATACATCTTCACTTGGCTTGGTGTTAAGAGCGTCGCTCCCGAGGGTCAGATTCCTGACACTGTGACTTGGTCGTTCTACATCGGTGCTGCAATCCTTATCCTCTGCGTGCTCTACACAGGTGCTAAGGTTAAGGAGTGGAATCCTGAGGAGTATGCCAAGTTTAACGGCATCAAGAAGGAGGAGCAGGAGGAGAACAAGAACTTGTTGCAGTTGTTGGTATCTGCACCTAAGGCCTTCTGGCAGATTGGTCTCGTGCAGTTCTTCTCGTGGTTTGCCTTCCTCTATATGTGGACATACACCACTGGCGGTATCGCCGAGACTGTTTGGGGCTCGACAAGTCCTGCGTCGGCAGAGTATCAGGCAGCTGGCGACTGGACAGGTGTGTTGTTCGCAGTTCAGGCTATCGGCTCAATCCTCTGGGCTATGGTATTGCCACAGTTCAAGAACACAAAGGTTGCCTACTCACTCAGCTTGGTGCTTGGTGCCGTAGGTTTCATCTCTACTTACTTTATCACAAACCAGTATTTGCTCTTCGTGTCGTTCGTGCTTATCGGCTGTGCTTGGGCGGCTATGTTGGCAATGCCATTTGCTCTGCTCACAAGCTCACTCTCGGGTAAGGCTATGGGCTCGTACCTCGGTCTGTTCAACTGTACTATCTGTTTGCCACAGATCGTGGCATCGCTCGTTGGTGGTCTCATCCTCGGCATTGTCGGCGGTGAGGTTGTCGGCGGTGTGCAGACAGGTCAGATTGCAATGCTCGTTGTTGCTGGTGTAGCACTTTTGTTGGGTGCTGTGGCAGTATTCGGCATCAAGGTGAAGCGTGAGTAGTGAATCAGAAAACAAACAAATCTACATACAATCATTTATTAACTTTTATTAACTAAACACTAAAACACTATGAGAAAATTCTTAACTATGTGTTTAGGTCTTGCTATTCTCGCAATGGCAATTCCAGCCCAAGTGTTTGCCCAGAGCAAATACGAGGTTAAAGGTGTGGTAGTTGATACTACCGGAACACCGGTTATCGGAGCCTCTGTTGTTGAGCAGGGTACGACTAACGGTGTCACCACCGATGTTAACGGTCAGTATTCACTGCGTGTTAACAGTTCTGAGTCAATCATCGTAATCAGCTACATTGGTTACACGACTCAGTCGCTCGTTGCTTCATCGAGTGTACTTAGCAACGTTGTCTTGGAGGAGGACTCTGAGATGATCGATGACGTTGTCGTTATCGGTTACGGCGTTGTGAAGAAGAATGACCTTACAGGTTCGGTTTCAACCGTTAAGGCTGACCAGACTAACAAGGGTCTTGCAACTTCACCAACCGACTTGCTTCGTGGTAAGTCTGCAGGTGTTGTTATCACCTCTGGTAGCGGTGCTCCAGGTTCTGCAGCACAGATCCGCATCCGTGGTGGTTCATCACTCAACGCTTCGAACGATCCATTGGTAGTTGTTGATGGTCTTCCTATCTCAAACTCTGGTATCTCAGGTGTAGGTAATGCTTTGGCATCTATCAACCCATCAGATATCGAGTCATTCACCGTTCTTAAGGATGCTTCTGCAACCGCTATCTACGGTTCACGTGCGTCAAACGGTGTCATCATCATCACAACCAAGAAGGGTTCAAAGTACGACTCAGGTGTTCCACACGTTGCTGTTGACTTCACCGCTTCACTCAGCCAGAATTCAAAGTATGTAGATGTAATGACTGGTGATGAGATGCGTCAGGCTTTGGAGTGGTACTACGGTACTCAGGATACAGATGCTTACCGTTCAGCTACTAAGTATACAGACGCTAACGGCAACTACATCAACACTGATTGGCAGCGTGAGATCTATCAGCTCGCTCAGTCTTACGAGGGTAACATCGCTTTGTCTGGTAACGTGAAGCTCGGTGCTAAGGATAACCTCCCATACCGCGTATCTTACGGTTACTTGAACCAGGATGGTACTTTGAAGACATCTAATATGTCTCGTCACACTTTGGCAGTTAACCTCAACCCATCATTCTTCGACAACCACCTCACAATTGGTTTGAATGGTAAGGGTATGCTTATGGATAACCGCTTCGCTAACGAGGGTGCTATCTCACAGGCTGTTCAGTTTGACCCTACTAAGCCAGTTTACCTCGCTAACGAGGAGGGTGGTATCCACGGTTACTACTCTTGGCGTGGTGTTGATGGTAAGCACAACACAATGGCTAACCAGAACCCAGTTGCTTTGCTCAACGAGAAGATCGACGTATCTAAGGCTAAGCGTTTCGTAGGTAACGCTTCATTCGACTACAAGGTTCACGGTTTTGAGGATCTTCGCTTCAACCTCAACCTCGGTGTTGACGTATCTAAGTCAAACGGTAGTGTTGACGTAGCTCCAGGTGCTGAGCAGTCTATCCACTCTACAGGTGATGCTGGTTCAGGTTCACACACTAACTACTCACAGCTCAAGCGTGACCAGACTTTGGAGTTCTACGGTGCTTACGCTAAGACTTTGGGTGACCACTCATTCGACGTGATGTTGGGTTACTCTTGGCAGCACTTCTACACTCAGTCTTTCAACGAGACTATGCGTGTAGCTGATGTAACTAAGTGGGATGTTTACAGCGACGAGCCTTACGTAGCTTTGGATCCAACTGCTGCTAACTACTATAGCTCAGAGCCTAAGGTTTCTAAGTCTGAGTACTTCCTCGTATCATTCTTCGGTCGTGCTAACTACTCTTATGCTAACCGCTACTCAATCACTGCTACATTGCGTGCCGATGGTACTTCTCGCTTTGCTAACAACAAGTGGGGTATCTTCCCATCAGTAGCTTTGGCTTGGAACATCAAGAACGAGTCATTCTTGGCTGACGTTGATCAGATCTCTGCTTTGAAGCTCCGTTTGAGCTACGGTCAGACTGGTCAGCAGGATGTAGGTGGCTTGTACGATGCTCTTCCTACCTATTATAATAACCAGCTCGGTTCTTACTACCCATTCGGTGGCTACGGCGAGGGTAACATCATCTATCCTATCAAGCCTGTAGGTTACAACGCTGACCTTAAGTGGGAGACTACTACTACTTACAATGCAGGTGTTGACCTCGGCTTCCTCGATGGCCGCATCACTGCAAGCGTTGACGCTTACTACCGCGAGACTAAGGACCTCTTGAACTGGACTCCAGTTCCTGCAGGTGCTAACCTCACTAACTACCTCAACGCAAACATCGGTGACTTGAAGAACCTTGGTGTTGAGTTGGAGTTGAACGCTATCGCTATCCAGAACAAGGATTGGTACTGGAACATCGGTGCTAACGTTGCTTGGAACAAGAACGAGATCACTCGTTTGACTAACGACGACGAGGCTGAGGGTTACTACGGTGTTGACACTGGTGGCTACTCAGGTGGTGTTGGTGGTACTTGCCAGGTTCAGCAGACAGGTCAGCCTACTAACTCATTCTACGTTTACCAGCAGATTTACGACGCTAACGGCAATCCTATCGAGGGTCTCTACGTTGACCGCAATGGTGACGGCGTAGTGAACGAGAGCGATAAGTATGTATTCAAGAAGGCTGCTCCAGACGTGACTGTAGGTTTCAACACTCAGCTCTCTTGGAAGTCATTGACATTGGCAGTTGCTGCTCACGCAAACATTGGTAACTATGTTTACGACAACATCTCTTCTAATGGTGAGCTCTTGACAGACCTTTGGACTAACAACTTTACTAACAACCGTGTAGTTACTGCACCTATGACAAACTTCCGCTCTTCAGGTCAGTACTTGTCAGACTACTACGTGCGTAACGCATCATTCCTCAAGCTCGATAACATCACTTTGAGCTACCGTTTCAACCTCGGTCAGGCAATGAAGCGTGATCTTACTCTCGACGTATTTGGTACTGTATCAAATGTTGCTACTATCACTGGTTATAAGGGCATCGATCCTGAGATCGCAGGTGGTATCGACAACAATATGTACCCACGTCCACGCACTTACATCCTCGGTGTTAAGTTCAATTTCTAATCGTCTAAAATCGAATAAGTATTATGAAAAATATTAAAGTTTTAATGTTGGCTGTTGCCGGAGTCTTTGCTCTCGGCTTTAGCTCGTGCGTTAACGATTTGGACGTAACTCCTATCGATCCTAACGTACAGCTTCCACAGGATGTCTTGAAGGATGAGGCTGCATTCGAGGCTTTGCTCGCTAAGTGCTACCAGGGTCTTGCTTGCTCATCATCAGATGGTGCTAACGGTGGTCCAGATATCAGCGGTGTTGACGGTGGTTTCGGTCAGTACCTCCGTGCTTACTTCAACCTTCAGTGCTTGACTACTGATGAGGCTACTTGCTGCTGGAACGATACTGGTTTGCCAGATATGCACAATATGAACTGGCAGGCATCTAACCAGTTTATCGTTGCTATGTACTACCGTATTTTCTACCAGATCGGTCTCTGCAACGAGCTTATTCGCCAGGTGCACAATAACCCTGCAGGCGTTGAGTTCCAGAACAAGGGTGCTCTCATCGCTGAGGCTCGTGCATTGCGTGCTTTGTCTTACTACCACGCTATCGACTTGTTCGGTAACGTACCATTCTCAACTGAGAACGATGCAGTAGGTGCTGAGGGTCCACGCCAGATCAACCGTGCTGACCTCTTCGACTATATTGAGAAGGAGTGTAAGGACCTTATCAACGGTAACGACCTCGCTGCTGAGGGTACTAACGTTTACGGCCGTTGCGACAAGGGCTTCGTGAAGATGATTCTTGCTAAGTTGTACCTCAACGCTGAGGTTTATGTAGGCAAGGATCGCTATGCTGATTGTGCTGCACTCTGCGAGGACCTCGTAGGCAAGTACAACCTCCACACAAACTTCGCTGAGTTGTTCTGTGCAGACAACCACCTCCAGACTGCAAATGCTACTTTCGGTGCTTCAAACGAGATTATCTTCGCTGTTCCACACGATGGTATCAACACTACATCTTACGGTGGTACTAACTTCCTCATCTTCGCTGGTACAGGTGGTGATATGATCCCTGCAGGTATCTCTTCTGGTTGGGGTGGTTTGTCAGTAACTAAGCAGGTTGCTGAGCGTTACGCTGCAGGCGATGCACGTGCAATGTTCTTCACTGACTACGGCACTGAGATCGTTGACATCTTCACATTTACTTCAGGTGGTTACAAGTCACAGAAGTTTACTAACGTTAACCACGATGGTTCTGCAGCAAGTGCTCAGGGTCACGTTGATACTGACTGGCCTTTGTTCCGTGTTGCTGACGCTCACCTTATGTTGGCTGAGTGTGCTGCACGTGGTAAGGCTGACAACGCTAAGGGTCTTGCATCTTTGAATGCTGTACGTCAGCGTGCAGGTCTCGATGCAGTAGCTTCTTTCACAGCTCAGGATGTTCTCGATGAGCGTTCACGCGAGTTCTTGTGGGAGGGTTGCCGTCGTTCTGACCTCGTTCGTTTCGGCCAGTTCACAACTGATGCTTACCTCTGGGAGTACAAGGGTTCTGCTAAGGAGGGTCAGGCTGTTGCTGACCACCGCAACCTCTTCCCATTGCCACCAGCAGACGTAAATGCTAACGCAAATCTTACTCAGAACGCTGGTTACTAATAGTTAGTCAATAACAAGTAAAACTAACAAGAAATGAAAAAGTTATTATATAGCATTTTGGCTCTTGCCGGTGTGACTTTCGCATCGTGTACGCAGGAGCATATCGACGTGCAGTATATTCCTGAGAATGCTGTTGCTCCAGTATTGGGCGACATCCAGGGTTGCGCACTCGAGGATGGTGGTGCTGACATCGTTGTAGAGTATACTAAGGCTGACTTCGGTGTTGCTACTGCTCAGGCTCATAACCTCTATGTATCTAAGTCAGAGGATATGGCCGATATGAAGAAGGCTAAGGCTACTTTCGATGCTGCTACTATCACCTTGAAGCAGTCTGACCTTAACATCACTGCTTTGGAGTTTGCTGATGCAGGTGCTGAGGTTGAGATGTACTTCGCTATCGTAGCAAACCTTAGCACTGATAAGGGTGCTGCTGTTGCAGGTACTGAGCTTCAGTCAAACATCGTTAAGGCTACCTTCAAGTCATTCGTAGCAGATGTCTTGCCTACTGAGAAGTTTGACAAGGTATGGGTTATCGGTGACTACTGCGGTTGGGATCACGGCAAGACTCAGTTCCTCTTCGACTACACATCTTCAGGTAATATCTACTCAGGTGTTGTTGACTTCGCTGACAAGGCTGCTAATGGCTTTAAGCTTACTGGTGTTGCTGGTTGGGATGACACTTGCAACTGGGGCTTGGAGGACAACACTACAGCTGAGTCTGAGGCTACATCGCTCCAGCTTATCACTGGCGGTGGCTCACAGGATATCAAGTGCTACTCTAAGCGTTTCTATGGCTTCGAGTACGACAAGAGTGCAATGGTATTGAAGAAGGCTTGGGGTGCTGATCAGATCGGTGTTATCGGTTTGAACGGTGACTGGGACAACGATATCGTTATGGAGTACAACCCTGTTTGGACTCGCTTCTATGTTGATATCGAGGCTGCTGCTGATACAGAGATGAAGTTCCGTGCTGACGCTGGTTGGGATCTCAACTGGGGTGCTGGCTGTGCAAATGGTGGTGACAACATCGCTGTTCCTGCTGGTAAGTACCGTGTATACTTCAACCCTGCAACTGGTCTTATCGAGCTTAGTGCATCTAAGTATGGCACTGAGGAGGATCTCACTGGTGGCGGTAATAATGGTGGTGGTAACGAGGAGCCAGAGGGCCCTGTTACTGAGCCAGACCGTTGGGGCGTTGTAGGTACACTCACTTCTTGGGGTGGTGCTGCTGACCTCTATATGAGCGAGGTGGGCGAGAACCTCTTCGTACGTGCAAACGTTACTCTTACAGCTGACGATCAGTTCAAGGTTCGTTACAACAATGGTTGGGATATCAACGCTGGTGCTGCTGGCGAGGTTGAGCCATTCGCAGTTACTATTGGCGAGGAGCTCGCTTTGGTTAGCGGTGGTAAGAACCTCTCTGCACCTGCTGGTACATACGATATCTACTTCAACGCTCAGACTTACCAGATGTGGGTTATGAATCCAGGTGAGACTCCTGGTGGTGTTGAGGTTAAGTCAATCAAGATCTATGGTGATGTATCGGCTACAGGCTGGACAAACTGTAACGCTTGGATTTGGGATGATGGTGCTAACTACACTGGTGGTAATTGGCCAGGTCAGGCTCTCAATACTGAGACTGTTGATGGCAAGGAGTACTACGTATTCCCTGTATCTACTGAGATGATGGGTAAGACTGTAAACGTTATCTTCAACAACGGCTCAGAGCAGACTGTTGATATCAACGGTGTTGTGCTCAACGACAACGTTATCATCACTCTTACTGAGAAGGATGGCGCCGGTCATTGGCTTGCAACTGTTAACGGCGAGGCTCCCGTTACTCCAGAGCCTCCCGCAGTTAAGCAGTACGGCTTGGTAGGCGAGTTCAATGGTTGGGGTGGCAGTAGCGACTTGTTGTTTGAGGATTATCAGGATGGCTATTTGTGTGTTACCGATGTAGCTTTGGAGGCTGGCAAGGGTTTCAAAGTTCGTTTCTACAACGATGGAACTTGGAACTCTGAAGGTGACTATGCTCTTGAGCACGGTGCTTCAACTGTAATTGGTGAGGCAATGACTCTTAAGCACGGTGGTAATAGCGATAACCTATCTGTATCAACAACTGGCACTTATGATATCTACTTCAATCCAACTGCTTGCATTATGTATGTAATGGAGCAGGGTGAGATTCCTGTATTTGAGCAGCCTTCAAAACAGTATGGCTTGGTAGGCGAGTTCAATGGTTGGGGTGGCAGTAGCGACTTGTTGTTTGAGGATTATCAGGATGGCTATTTGTGTG
>JAFYSI010000005.1 GCA_017559425.1 Alistipes sp. | reverse complement strand
GCCTACATACTCGAGCTTGAATGGGCAATCCTCACCCTGCAAAGCGTCGAAAGCGAGCTTACGAGCAGTGCGAGTCTCTTCGTCCATACGAGCTGATACGTAGTAGTTGCTCTCGAAGCAATCTCTTGTCTCGTCGTTCCAAACGAGGCGGTAGAGGTACGATGTAACGTTTACGCAGAAACCATCAATCTCATTAACAGCTGCAGCTACAAGGTTAGCACCGTCGCCAACAGCATCGATACCAGTGGCTTCACCAGCAAGATTGCCACCGATGCCAATAACAATACTTACCCACTTCGATATATTACCTATTTTCAGGTAGGTGATGTCGTTGAAGATTACGTATGTGTTGCGGATAAGATCCTCACCCTGATCACCAAGCTGTGCACGACCGTAGATACTCTCGTCAGCAAGCTCGATATCCTGCTGCGAAGCATCGTAGAGACCACGCTCGTTGATGAGGTTGCGGTTGCAAAGACCAGTCTCAGCGTCGCGGTTGTACCACTTAGCAACCATCTGCTTTGCGATGTTTTGTGTCACAAGAAACTGATTGATGTCAGCAAAGTTTGCCTCGTGCTTCTTCTTGCTATTAGCCTTCTTCTTTGGCTTAGTTACAGATGACTCTAATGAGCTAATCGCCAAGCTGTGGTCGTTGAACTTGTCAGGAAGAGGCATTGCATTAAATGCTGTACTAATCTCAGAGCTGTAGTCCATCTCAGAGTGGGTAATGAGAAGTGAGTAGAGTGAGCTACGTCTGTACTCAGCTATTGAGTCGGGACGTCGCTGTGCAGATACAGATACAACTGTAGCCACAAGCATCAGGGTAAGTAAAAATCTTTTCATTTAGTAGTTGATCGGTTTGTATTGTAGTCTATTACCATACGTCTATTGTAGGTAACGACCCTCTGTTAATTGGTGTCGTATGTTACGCCAACTAAGAGTCTTACTCCTTGAGGTACTTGTCAAGCCAGCTGAAGAACTCGCGGTTCCATACCACGCTATTCTGTGGCTGGAATACCTGGTGTGCCTCATTCTCGAACGATACCAAGCGAGCGTCGATACCCTGCACGCGTGCTGCTGTGAAGGCCTCGAGCGACTGGCTGTAAGGGATACGGTAGTCCTTCTCGCCAGTGATAATCATAATAGGAGCGTTCCAGTTAGCCACCTTCTTGTGTGGAGAGTTGGCGTATGAACGCATTGCTGTAGCGTTGTCAGTCTCCCAATATGCACCACCGTAGTCGTTAGTCACGAAGAAGAGCTCCTCGGTGTGGCCATACATAGACTCGAAGTTGAAGATACCGCAGTGAGCGATGAATGCCTTGAAGCGGTTCTCGTGTACGCCTGCCAAGTAGTAAGTAGAGTAGCCACCATATGAGGCACCCACACAACCACGGTGGTCGGTATCAACCCAAGGCTCCTTCGATACCTCGTCGATAGCTGCGAGGTAGTCGCGGATGTTCTGACCTGAGTAGTCGCCCGAGATCTGGTCGGTCCACTCCTGGCCGAATGATGGACAGCCACGGCGGTTAGGAGCTACGATGACATAGCCCTGTGCAGCCATAAGCTGGAAGTTCCAACGATAGCTCCAGAACTGTGATACTGTGCTCTGAGGACCACCCTGGCAGTAGAGAAGTGTAGGATACTTCTTAGTAGGGTCGAAGTCAGGTGGGAGAATCACCCAAGTGAGCATCTCCTTGCCGTCGGTAGTCTTGATCCAACGCTCCTGCACCTCGCCGAACTTGATGTTGTCGTATACCTCGCGGTTAACGTCAGTGAGCTGAGTCATCTCGCCAGTCTCGAGGTTCACGTCGTAGAGCTCTACAGCCTTGGAGATGGTGTTCATATTAGCCACAAGCTTGCCACCAGCAAATGTGAAGTTGTTGATGTCGTGGTTACCCTTAGTGATGTGCTTCATATTACCTGCAAGGTCGATATGAGCCACCTGGTGAGTACCGCGCCAAGGAAGTACGAAGTACATAGCCTCGTTGCCATCCCACACAACCTCAGTTACGCAGTAGTCCTGACCGCGTGTGATGTATGTGCACTCATTAGTGTTGAGGTCGAATACCCAGAGACGCTGCTGGTCAGCCTCGTTGCCTGGGCGACGCTGTGAGCGGAATGCAATCTTTGTGCCATCTGGTGAGAATACTGGATACTTGTCGTAGCCTACAAACTTCTCCTCCTCGTTAGCAGCCTCCTTCGAGAGGTTGCGAGTAGTCTCTGTTGCGAAGTCGTAGAGGAATACGTCAGAGTCTGTTGAGAGTGCATACTCCACGCCAGTCAATGGTTTGCAAGTGTATGCGAGCTTCGAGCCATCTGGTGAGAGACGAATCTCTGCAGTGTCGAAGTATGGAGCAAGAGGAGCATCGTAGGCTTTATCCTCACCGATGATATCCTTGCCATTTACAATCTGACCGTTGGTGTAGTCAGCAGCGAAGATGTGGAGGTATGAGCCATCATCCCAGTAGTCCCAGTGACGTACCATAAGGTCGTCGTAGATGCGTACCTTCGACTTGTCCATATCCTCGTACTTGTTTGAGCCCTTGAGCTTAGCCGCCTCAACACGCTGAACGTAGAATGCGTGGTCGGCAGTGATGCCGAAGCCCTCAACATCCTTCTCAAGGTTTGATACCTGACGTACTGCGAGGGTCTCGATGTTCATTGCCCACACCTGTGATGAGCCTGAGCGGTTCGAGAGGAATGCGATGTTGTTAGCATCGAGCCACTGTGCTGAGTGGTTTGATGAGTTGTAGTCTGTAAGACGCTTAGTCTCGCCAGTAGCCATATCACGCAACCAGAGTGTTGTCACGCCGCGGTTCTCGGCGAGGTTGTACTCTGTAAGGGCGTAGATGAGCTTTGAGCCATCCTCAGAGAGTACCTGTGAGCCGATACGTCCCATCTTCCACATAATCTCGGCTGTGAACTTACCCTCAGCCTTCTCCGCCTCGGTCAACTGGTTGTTGATCGCCAGAGGCTTTGGAGTGCCGCTATCCTCGCAGCTACCGAGTGCAAGAAGCGATGCAAATGTCATAAGAAATAGAATTTTTTTCATAAATAAATTATGTTGTTTTAAGTTATGTCCCTATCTTTGTGGTGTTAAGTTATGCAAAACGCTCAGACACATACCATCTACTTCGCCTCAACTCGAGTCGATATATGTTGCGATATACCCTCGGCAGCCGATTGCGTTATTGGGGTAGAGGCTAATATGTCGGTTTCGGTAGCGAAAGTAATAAAAAAAGTTGAATCCCGCAAATATGTGGCTATTATCACCTCCGACACCGAGGCTACGTTCCAAAGTTTTATGCGTGAGTTCGTTGTCGTCGAGGCTGCTGGAGGCGTTGTCGAGAGTCCATCAGGCGAACTGCTTATGATTCGCTCCAGAGGCCATTGGGATCTGCCTAAGGGCCACGTCGAGAGTGGCGAGACGGGTCGCGAGGCGGCACTCCGTGAGGTTGAGGAGGAGACAGGCATTGTGTGTCGAACAGTGGGGGAGAGCCCTGTGGCCCACACCTGGCACGCCTACGACACCTATGGTCGCTGGGAGCTTAAACGCACCGAGTGGTGGGCTATGACACCAGTTTCTGGTACTCTTAAACCGCAGAGCGAGGAGGGTATCGCCGATGTGAGTTGGCTTGCGGGCGAGGCCCTTGCCGAGGCTCTCAAGATGAGCTATGCCACAATTAAATTGGTTGTGGAGCGTTACACAAGAAAACGAATGTTATGAATAAGATAATTTGGGTTGACGACGAGATTGACTTTTTGAAGCCTCACGTTATGTTCTTGCAGAGCAAGGGCTACGAGGTCGATACCTGTAATAATGGCTATGACGCTGTCGAGATGATCACATCTACGGCCTACGACCTTGTTATCCTTGACGAGATGATGCCGGGTATGACGGGCCTCGAGACTCTGCCTCTGATTAAGGCGGCACGCCCCTCATTGCCAGTGATTATGGTCACCAAGAGCGAGGAGGAGAATATTATGGATAAGGCCATCGGCTCGAAGATTTCGGACTATATCATCAAGCCAGTAAACCCCAACCAGGTGCTTCTCTCGATTAAGAAGAATCTCCACTCGCAGCAGCTTGTCACCGAGCAGACTACGGCCGACTACCGCTCGGAGTTTGGTCGCATCGCCGTGCAGCAGCAGTCAGCCTCGACATTTGCCGACTGGACAACACTTTATAAGAAGATTGTGGGCTGGGAGATTGAGCTCTCGTCATCCTCCGATAGCAGTATTAAGGAGGTGCTCAGCTACCAGAAGAACGATGCCAACCAGGGCTTTTCGAAGTTCGTGGCACGCAACTACTTCGACTGGATTAATCGCCGTGTGAGCGATGATGAGATTCCCGTGATGTCGCACACGCTTATGCGCCGCCGCATCTTCCCCGAGGTCG
>JAFYSI010000033.1 GCA_017559425.1 Alistipes sp. | reverse complement strand
GGTAGCCTCTGGGAGCGAAACGCATACGGTGGTCTCTACCTCACCGCCCACGTTTACGTCAAGACCCTCAGGCTCTGTCTGGCAAGATACCACGCCGAGTACCACAGCCAATAAAGCTAAAATCTTTTTCATAAAAATTGTATTAAAAAATTAGTTAATGTATGTTCTATCAAATAAAAATTGTTATGTGCTAAACTAATGTTGCCAAATGCTGACTGAGGGGGAGGGGACCTAAATCCCCCCCCCCTCAGTGAGTTACGCGGTTTAAGACTGAGAATTTTGTGTGCAAATCGCTCAGTATTAGCTATTTTTCTGATACAAAGTTAGAAAAAATATCTTACAAAACACCATTTTTCGGCATAAAATTTAGGTCAAAAAGAGTACTGTCTTGGCATCTTGTCGCAACGGCCATTATTCACGCTCGGCCTACACGCTCTTTGCAAAATTGCCCTTGGCCTCCGCCAAAAATGGTAGTGCCTGTCCTGAAATCGATCAGGACAGGCACTCATAACTCGCTATACGACTCTCCTCTCGGCGTTAGTCGATAGGGTAGGCAGCCACGAAGCAGTCGGCAGTGCGGAGCTCCTCCTGGTGGGCCTTGAGGTTGGCAAGGGTAACGTCCCCAACGATATAGTTGTACTCATCAGAGGTGTACTGCTCGCGGACCTTCGAGAAGTTGAGAAGGTTACGCTGCTCGGCACTCTTATAGCGGAAGTAGACGCGGAAGGTGTGGTCGGTGGTGTAGCGTGGAAGCACCGAGTCGTTACGCTTCTTATACTCGTAGCGGTAGTTGTAGGCACACGCAGTGATGTCGCTCAACACAGCTGAGCCAGTAGGATGACCGCCAGCACCGCGACCAAACATAAACTGCTTGTCGTAGAAGAGACCCTTGATAACAACGCCGTTGAACTCATCCTCGACACCATATATATATTTATTACGCGAGATAAGCTGTGGAATGACGCACATAATGAGGCGGTCGTCGACCTTCTCGACGTGGGCAACGAGCTTGATGCGACGGTCCTTCTCCTCGGCAAAGCGAATGTCGGAGTCGTTCATCGTAGAGATGCCGTAGGTGAAGATATCCTCAGGTGCAACATAGACACCAAAGGCGTGCATAGTGATTATAATCAGCTTATAGAGCGAATCCCAGCCGTCGATGTCGAGCGTAGGGTTGCTCTCAGCAAAACCGAGGTCCTGAGCTAACTTAAGGGCATCTTTATAGCTCATCTTTTCGTTGAAGATCTTCGAGAGGATGAAGTTCGATGAGCCGTTGAGGATACCCTTCACCGAGCAGAGGAGGTCGTTGTCGTAGTACTCCTCAAGGTTGCGGATAACAGGGATTGAGCCACACGCCGAAGCATCGTACAGAAGGGCGGTGTTGTACTGCTCCTGGAGGTCGATAAGCTCGACGATGTGGTGGCCAAGCATCTTCTTGTTGCCCGACACTACGGGAATGCGGCTCTTCAAGGCACGCTTCACGATGTCGTAGGCAGCCTCAGCGTCGTCGATAACTTCTACGATGAGGTTGATGTCGCGATCGTCGAAGATGTCGTCGGGATTGTCGGTGAACTCGGCTTTGATGCCACGCTCCTTCTCGATGTTTCGCACGCATATACGCTTGATATGCACGTTGTTCGAGTTGATACGCTGCAACACGTCGTAGAGACCGCGACCAACATTTCCAAAGCCAAAGAGACCAATATTTAGATTTTTCATACTCCTATTTATTTATAAAGTTTTCAATTATTGTGTTCAATTTTTCGTGCTCCACAAGGAATCCATCGTGGCCAAACGACGACTCTATGAGGTGGTACTCCACGTCGGCAATATGCTCGCGAAGAGGGGTGTGTGCCTCGGGAGGGAAGAGGATGTCGGATGATATCGCTACGACCAACGTGCGTGCCTCTATAGTGCTGAGTGCCTGGGCTATTGAGCCGCGACCGCGTGCGATGTTGTGTGAGTCGACAGCCTCCGAGAGGCGGTAGTACGACAGGGCGTTAAACCTACGGCGTAGCTTCTCGCCCTGATACTGCTGGTAGCTGTGTGCACGTCGCTCGAAGGATGCCTCCGTGAGGTTCTCCTCCTGCTGTGTGGCGTTGTAGGCAGCACCGCCGCGATAGCTGATGAGTGCTATTGAGCGAGCCACGGCCATACCGTCGATGCCAGCATCGTCACGCTCCTCGCCCCACGTCTTGTCGAGACGGATGGCCATACGCTGCGACTCGTTGAAGGCGGCAGCCCACGGCTCCGAGCAGGTTGTGGTGGCTATGAGTGAGAGGTTCTCCATAAACTGTGGCTCCATAATTGCCCACTCCATACACTGAAAGCCGCCGATAGAGCTACCAATGAGTAGCTTAACACGCTCGATACCGAGTGCTCGGGCGAGTATCTGGTGGCAGCGGACCATATCGCGAACGGTGATGCGTGGAAAGTCGTAGTACCACTTGCGTCCCGTTTTGGGGTTTACAGATAGCGGCGATGTGGTGCCATAGTGCGAGCCGAGGAAGTTGGCACAGACGATAAAGTATCGCTCTGGATCGAGAAACTTGCCTTGTTCTACGGTGTGTGGCCACCAGTCGGCAACGTCGGAGTTGGCCGTCAGTGCGTGGCACACCCATATTACATTGTCCTTTGCGTCGTTGAGCTTGCCGAAGGTGTCGTAAGCAATATCCAGACCCTCGATCACCTCGCCAGACTCAAGCACAAGAGGTTCGTTATGTCTATAAAGCTGGGCCATAGGCTATATCTTGCTTAGTGCCTCCTCGTAGTCGGCGATGATATCCTCTACAGACTCCAGGCCGAGCGAGATGCGTAGGAGCGTAGGAGTGATGCCCGCAGCACGCTTAGCCTCGTCGGAGAGCTGCTTGTGGGTTGTTGATGCTGGGTGTGTTACCACTGAGATAGAGTCGCCAATCATAGTCATATTGCCCGATAGTTTGAGGCTCTCGACAAACTTGACTGTTGAGTCGATATCGCCCTCGAGCTCGATGGTGAGCACTGCAGAGGCTCCAAAGCGGAAGTATTTCTTAGCAAGTTCGTGGCTTGGATGCGAGTCGAAACCTACGAAGCTAACGCTCTTAACCTTTGGGTGTTGACGGCAGAACTCGGCGAGCTTATATGCCGACTCTACCTCGTGCTTCACGCGAAGTGAGAGTGTCTCAAGACCGATGAGCATAAGGTAGGCGTCGAATGGCGAAGGGCAGCAACCGAAGTCACGCATACCGTCGACTCTGCACTTCACGATGAAGGCCTGTGAGCCAAAGGCGTCGCAGAGATTGAGACCGTGGTAGCCCTCTGAAGGACCATCAATCTGTGGGAACTTGCCTGATGCTCTCCAGTCGAACTTACCGCTGTCGACGATGATGCCGCCCATAGCTGTGCCGTGGCCGTTTATCCACTTTGTTGCCGAGTCGGTGATGATGTCTGCTCCCCACTCAAATGGGTTGCATAAATATCCGCCCGCACCAAAGGTGTTGTCGACGATAAGAGGTATTGCGTTGCTGTGTGCTACGTCGGCCAAAGCCTCGATATCGGCCACGCGGCAGGTTGGATTACCCATCGACTCCACGAAGATTGCTCGTGTGTTGTCGTCAACGAGCTTTGCGATATCCTCGGCTGAGTCGCTTGCTGCCATACGGCACTCTATGCCAAAGTTGCGAAGCGAGATAACAAATTGGTTGTGTGTGCCTCCATAGAGATAGGGCGATGTGACGATGTTCTCGCCAGCCTTAGCAAGGGCACTCACAGTGAGCAGAATTGCCGACATTCCCGACGCTGTTGCTAATGCTCCAACACCTCCGTATAGGGCTGCAATACGCTCCTCGTAAGAGGCTGTTGTAGGGTTATGTAGGCGGGTGTATATATAGCCTGGCTCGCTGAGTGTAAATAGGTTAGCAGCATAGTCGCACGTTGGGAAGTGGTATGCTGCAGTAGGGTGAATGGCAATGCCTCGTGCCTGTGTAGAGTCAACGTGATAGCCGCCGTGTATTTGAAGTGTCTCGAAACCGAGTTTTCGTGAGCTCATAGTTGTAGAATGTTTTGGGATGAGAGCCACTCAGCCATCCGTCGAGGGCTCGATAAGGTGTGTTTGATTGGTGGTTGGATGGGTACGTCAGCGTATGACGCACAGTGATGAATGAGTGCCTATCGGCACATTCGCTGTGACATAATATTGAGCATTGCAGAGAGGTGCAAAGCTTCAAAATTAGAGGTTATGTCGTAGGTTGTTTTCATCACTTTAGTCTTTGTCGTTAATGCAAAATTAAATATTTTGTTTTAATTATGCAAATTTTTTCATAATTATTGTGCCTAAAAGTCACCATTGTTGTTGCTAAATGGCTTTATTGCGATGTAGCTATTTTAATTTAATCATAATTTTACTATCTTTGTGGCCTACTATGTTAATATATGTAATTATGGGATATCTTAAGATTATATTCTACGGGTTGCTCGCCTTTATCGAGCGTCACCCAATTTTTACCCTCATAATCGTTGCCTTGGCGGTCTTTGCTCCATTTGTGTTCAAGGCTATTGGCTGGATTTTGCTTGCGATTCTTGCCATATTGCTTGTGCTTATTGGTGTTGCAGTATTCCGCTTTCGAAAGATGCGTCGCGATATGGAGAAGCAGTTCCGCAATGGTCCAGGTGCAGGCTTTGGCGGTCAGTCGGCTGGCTTTGGTGGCCCAGGTGCAGGCTTTGGCGGATTCCAGGGTTTTGGCAATATGCAGGGTATGACACTTGAGGAGCTTGTTCGTCAGATGCAGGAGCAGGCAAATGCCCGTAAGGCTGGCGGAAGTGGTGCTGGTAACAACGCACCAAAGGGCTCAACAACAAAGCGTGTGAGCGACAGCGTGGGCGACTATGTAGACTTCGAAGAGGTAGATAAATAATTAGTAATGAGAAATTGGTGATTAGTAATCGTAAGATAGCTAATTGCATACGTTGATAGAGATAGCTCTATGATAAAACTATTTGAAAACATCGGACGCTACTTTATGCTCCTTCGAAAGGTCTTTTCGCGACCTGAGAAGAAGAGCATCTATGCACGTCGTGTGTCGTTCGAGATTGAGGCTCTCGGCTTCAACTCCATCTCGCTTACGGCCATCATCTCGGCATTTATCGGTGCTGTTGTGGCACTTCAGATGGCCATCACGCTCGAGTCGCCATTCATCCCAAAGTTTATGATTGGATACGCAACGCGTGAGGTTATGGTCCTTGAGTTCTCATCAACAGTGGTGGCACTTATCCTTGCGGGTAAGGTGGGTTCGAATATCGCCTCTGAGATTGGTACTATGCGTATCACGGAGCAGATTGATGCCCTCGAGATTATGGGTGTCAACTCAGCATCCTATCTCATCCTTCCTAAGATTATCGCTACGATTATCTTCTTCCCTATCCTCACGCTCTTTAGTATCGTGGTGGGTATTGTGGGTGGTTTTGTTATCGCCTACTGCACAGGAATGATGCTCACGGGCGACTATGTAGAGGGTCTCTTCTACTGCTTCGAGCCATTCTCGGTGACCTATGCACTGGTCAAGGGTGCAGTCTTTGCATTTATCATCACCTCTATCTCGGCCTATTGCGGCTACTACGCTAAGGGTAACTCTTTGGAGGTGGGACGTGCCTCGACACTTGCCGTTGTTGCAAGCTCGGTGACAATTATGATTTTCGACCTTATCCTAACACAAATTATGCGAGTATGATTCGTGCTGACCATATATCAAAAACCTTCGAAGGGCGTACTGTGCTCGACGACATTAGCGTAGAGTTCGATACAGGTAAGACAAATCTTATCATTGGTCGTAGTGGTTCGGGTAAGACCGTGTTGCTCAAGTCGTTGGTAGGTCTCCACGATGTCGATTCGGGTAAGATCTTCTACGACAATGTCTGCTATACAGACCTTGGATTCAAGGAGCGTAAGATGATTCGTAAGGATATCGGTATGATCTTCCAGGGCGGTGCTCTGCTCGACTCATCTACCGTAAGGGAGAATGTGCGTCTGCCGCTCGACCTCTTCACCGATATGACAGAGGGCGAGAAGCGTGATAGAGTAAACTTCTGCCTTGAGCGTGTGCGTCTGGTGGGTGCCGACCACCTATATCCCTCGGAGCTTAGTGGTGGTATGGTCAAGCGTGTGGCTATTGCTCGTGCCATCGTGCTCAACCCTCGCTACCTCTTCTGTGATGAGCCAAACTCTGGCCTTGACCCGCAGACCTCGGTGGTAATCGACAACCTCATCCAGGAGATTACCAAGGAGTTTAACATCACAACCATCATCAATACCCACGATATGAACTCTGTGATGGAGATTGGCGAGAAAATTGTCTATATCCACGAGGGCCACAAGTGGTGGGAGGGCTCTAACAACGATATCCTGCAGTCCGACAACCCTGAGCTCAACGACTTTGTGTTTGCCTCGGCGATGGCAAAACGTGCTAAAAGCGTTGCAAAATAGTATATTGGCGGCTAAAAAATAGATATTTTTTTGTTTGTTCCGCCAAAATGATTAAATTTGTACTTTAGTTATTAAAAACATAAGTATTAACTATCTAATTTAAAATATTTACAACTATGTCACAGATTAAGATTGGTATTAACGGTTTCGGTCGTATTGGCCGTATGGTATTCCGTGCAGCTTGTGCTCAGCCTGAGAAGTATCAGGTTGTAGGTATCAACGACCTTTGCCCAGTAGACTACTTGGCTTATATGCTCAAGTACGACACTATGCACGGTAAGTTCGACGGTACTGTTGATTACTCTGAGGAGAACAACACCCTTATCGTCAACGGTAACGCTATCCGTGTAACTGCTGAGAAGGATCCTGCACAGCTCAAGTGGAACGAGGTTGAGGCTGAGTACGTTGTTGAGTCAACTGGTTTGTTCCTCACAGCTGAGAAGGCTCAGGCTCACATCGAGGCTGG
>JAFYSI010000032.1 GCA_017559425.1 Alistipes sp. | reverse complement strand
TTGCCATCCTCCTCGGTAACCACCGACTCAGCTACGAAGCGGTTGCTGTTGAGCACCTCCTCGATATCCTCAGGGTAGATATTCTCGCCCGAAGGACCAACGATCATATTCTTGAGACGACCCTTGATGAAGATCCAGCCATCCTTGTCGATAGCACCGAGGTCTCCAGTGCGGAACCAGCCATCCTCGGTAAATACAGCCTTTGTAGCCTCCTCGTTTTTGAAGTAACCACGCATACAGCAAGGGGTCTTCACAACAATCTCGCCCTGACCAGTCTCAGGGTTAACGTCGTCGAGACGCACCTGGACTGCAGGGAGTGCAGGACCTGTAGAGCCTACACGCACCATCTTACCCACGCAGCCTGCCAGGAGAGGAGCTGTCTCAGTAAGACCGTAGCCGATACCGTATGGGAAGCCAGCGTCGAACAAGAACTGCTCAGCCTCGCTGTCAAACTTAGAGCCACCGATAGCGAAGAAACGCATACGGCCACCAAAGAGCTTCATAAGCTGTTTGCCCGCAACCTTATGCAGAAGCTTCTGCGACCAACGCCAGCTGTAGAGCTTGCGTGTGAGGGCCTTCTTCTGGAATGTTGGAAGCACCTTGCCACGATAGATCTTCTCCATAATAAGAGGCACTGAGGCAATCACCGTAGGGCGTATTGCGGCCAATGCTGGCATAAGTGCCGAGGCGGTAGGTGGGCGGTCCATATAGTGGACGTGTGCACCACGTGAGAATGGGTAGATCATACCGAGTGAGCACTCGTAGGTGTGTGCCAACGGACGAATTGAGAGCAATACATCGTCCTGGTTGTAGTCGAACAACGGAGGGATAATTGTTGTCTGCGTTGCGATGTTGTAGTGGGTGAGCATCACGCCCTTAGGCTTAGATGTAGTACCTGAGGTGTAGATGATTGCTGCCAAGTCATCAGGCTGTGGAATGCGAGCCTCGCCGCGAGCCTCAACACGTTGCGAGATGACGTTGAGACCCTTTGTGCGAATCACGATGTTCATCGCATCGACGGTCTTCTTCGAGAGCTTGGTGTAGAGCTTGTCGGATACGAGGATAGCCTTAGCCTCCGAGTGCTCGATGATAAGGTCGAGCTCGTCGGTCGTAAAGTCTGGAAGGATAGGTACGGCAACCATACCTGCACTTGTGATGGCGAAGTACGACACGCCCCAGTTAGGCATACTGCTGCTCAAGATAACAACCTTGTCGCCAGCATTTACGCCAGCGTTGAGCAACAACTCCTGTACCTTCTCGGCACGCTCACCAACCTCCTGATAAGAGACATCCTCACCACCAATCATAGAGAAAGCGATACGCTTCGAGAACTTCTCGACGCTATGCTTGAGTATCTCATAGAGAGTGTTAAATGTAATCATTGTCTATATCTTTTGGGTTGTTGATACAAAAATCGGGTGCAAGTTACCAATTTTTTATTGAAATTTGCTAATTTTGCCACAAAATATTTTTAAATGATCAGTCGAAAGGTTATAACAAACCTCGCTCACGATGTCGGCTTCGACCTTGTGGGGGTGGTGCGTGCAGAGCATATCGCCGAGGAGCATAACCGCTTTAAAGAGTGGTTATTAGCGGGCAATAGCTCCACACTTAGCTACCTTGAGCGTAATGTCGAAAAACGCTTCGATGTAAGTCTATTGGTCGAGGGGTCGCGAAGTGTGGTGGTTTGTGCTGTTTCGTACCTCTCGCCATATAGTCGTGGCTATACGGAGGGTGCTACGGCAAAGATTGCGTCGTATGCTCTAAACCGCGACTATCACATAACGATTAAGTCGATGCTCGAGCAGCTTGCCTTGGCACTTAAGAGCTATGCACCTGAGCTTCGCCACCGCTCCTTTGTCGACTCTGCTCCCATTGCCGAGAAGAGCTATGCACGCCGTGCGGGACTCGGCTGGATTGGTCGCCAGTCGCTGCTTGTAAATCCTACGTTCGGCTCTATGATGCACCTCGGTGAGTTGGTTATCGATGTTGATATCGATGAGTACGATACTCCGATGGAGGGTATCGGCTGCGGAAGTTGTCGACGATGCGTTGAGGCTTGTCCTAATGGTGCAATTCTCGAGAATCGCACCATCGACACTCGTCGCTGCATATCGTGCCGCACCATCGAACGCGAAGATGCTAACAGTGATGTGCCACTTCACGGTTGGATTTTTGGTTGCGACGTGTGCCAATCTGTCTGCCCATTTAACCAGCACGCACCGCTTCATCGTAACCAGCAGTTTGATCCTATTATAACTCCTGAAATGGTTGGTGCTGAGTCTCTTGAGACGATGAGTGAGGAGGAGTTTAAGGCTCTTGCAAAGGATACTCCGATGCTCCGTGCGGGGTTTGAGCGAATAAGAGCAAATGCAAGGAAAAATTAGCTTCTCAAAGAGAGACGGAAGAGACAAAAGAGATGTTGCGGGAAGATGTCGCTTGATGAATTCGCGGCCTCTCTTCTGTCTCTTTTGTCCCTTTTAGCGTTGGTCGAAACAATATTTTCCCTCATAAATAGTTTGTTTTCTCGGGCAAATATACTATATTTGCGAGATTTAATTTTTTACCGACGAAAACATCAAAATTTATGGATATCTTTAAGCGTTGGAATAACTATGTGGGATGGGGCGTTTTTGCAATCGCCACGCTCTCATATCTCCTAACTATCGAGCCGACTACAAGCCTTTGGGACTGTAGCGAGTTTATTGCAACATCGTACAAACTTGAGGTGGGTCACCCCCCTGGAGCACCACTCTTTATGATGCTCGCCCGTTTGGCATCGTTGTTGGCCCCCTCGGTAGAGTATGTGCCAATGATGATCAATGGTCTTAATGCTATTGCCAGTGGCTTCTGCATCCTGTTCCTCTTCTGGACCATTACCCATCTTGCTCGCCGCATTGTACACCGCGAGGGTGAACCTATGAGTCGCAATATGATGACCATTATCCTCGGTGCTGGTGCTGTGGGTGCATTGGCATATGCCTATACCGACACCTTCTGGTTCTCGGCTGTCGAGGGTGAGGTATATGCTCTGTCGTCGATGTTTACAGCCCTTGTTGTGTGGCTAATGTTGCGTTGGGAGGAGAATGCCGATAGGCACACGTCAATGCGTTGGATAATCCTTATTGCCTATCTGATGGGCCTCTCGATAGGTGTCCACATCCTTAACCTGCTGACCATCCCAGCACTTGTGATGATCTACTTTTTCCGTCGTACGGAGATGCGTTCGGCTAAGGATTACGCCCTCAAGATTGTCATTGCCCTTGTCGTGTCGATAGTTATCCTCGGTGCGATTAATGGTGTTATTATCCCCTATACCGTTGCTCTTGGTGCTGCTGTCGACACCTTTGCTGTCAATAGCCTTGGTCTGCCGGTCAATACGGGTATGATACTCTTTGTCTTGGCTGTTGCGGTGTTGCTCGGTTGGTTGATTATGTTCACTCACAACCGCTCAAAGCGTATTGCCAACACCGTTGTTCTGTGTCTCACGATGATTCTTATCGGCTTCTCGTCGTACGCAATGGTCATCATTCGTGCTAATGCCAATCCACCGATGAACTCTAATAATCCGTGGAATCCGCACACGTTGCTAAGCCTTCTTAATCGTGATCAGTATGGTAAGCGACCACTTCTGCGTGGCCCTTACTACTCTGCACAGCCACTTGCTCCTGTTGTCGCTAATCCCGATGTCGAGTCAGAGGATGTGTATCTTCCTGCTAACTACATCACCTCAGAGGCTGTTTGGTATAATCCTGAGAGTGGTGAGTATGAGACTCGCGAGATATTTGTGGATTCTGAATTCCCTTCGGAGGCTATGCACCTCTTCCCTCGTATGTGGTCTCACTCGCGTCGAAACTCGTATGAGAGCAGCTGGGTGGAGCTTAAGGATCGCCGTCCTACGGTAAAGCGTACGTCGGAGGATGGTGGCGAGTGGTATGAGCCTACTGCCTGGGAGGATATCCGCTTCTTTATCGGCTACCAGATGGGCGATATGTTCTGGCGATACTTTATGTGGAACTTTGTGGGTCGCCAGGATGATGAGCAGCTCACAAAGGACGAGAATGGTCGCTATCTACACGGTGGCTGGGCGTCGGGCTTCGACTTTATCGACCAGGTATTCTGTGGTTCACGCGACAATTTGCCTGGCGAGATGCGTGATAACCCAGCAAACAACAACTATCTCTTCTTGCCGCTGTTGCTCGGTTTGATGGGTCTTATCTATCAGCTTAACCGCGACTGGCGTAACTTCTTTGTGGTGTTGCTGCTCTTTGTGATGATGGGTATCGCTCTTGTTGTCTACTTCAATACCGCTCCCGATGAGCCTCGTGAGCGAGACTATGTCTATGCCGGAGCTTTCTACGCCTTTAGCATCTGGATTGGTCTTGGTGTCTTGGCTGTTGCCGACATCTTCCTCGATGTTGCCCAGAGACTCAAGAAGCAGACTCCACGAGCTATTACCACGGCTGTTGTCACGGCTGTTGTCTTCTCTGCGAGTGTCCCAGTGGTGCTCGCTACCGAGAACTGGGATGACCACGATCGTTCGTCACGCTACTATGCTCGTGACATTGGTTGGAACTACCTCAACACCGTGCCAGAGAATGGTATCATCATCAACTATGGCGATAACGATACCTTCCCATTGTGGTACTGCCAGGAGGTTGAGGGTGTGCGTCCCGATGTGCGTGTGATGAACTCCTCATATCTTGGTGGTGAGTGGTACGTCGACGAGATGAAGCTCGCGGCAAACAACGCTCCAGGCGTGCCATTCTCGATTCCAGCAACAAAGTATAGCTTCGTAAACGACTGGGTTATCGTTGCCGAGCTTGCTGATGTCCTCGATACCGAGGAGATGCGTGAGGCACGTGCTCTTAAGCGTGTTGTCGAGTCTGAGGTATACACCATCCGCTACTACGATATGGAGAATCGTATGCGTAGCTTTGAGGGTGCGTTCTACGACGTCTACGATGCAATGAGACAGGCTCAGGATACTGTCTATGAGCTCGAGAATGATGTTCGCGAGATTGTGGAGTCGGGTGCTGCAGAGTATACCGATGCGGAGTACGAGATGGTGTGGAGCTATCAGTTGGCAAGCAACGTCCTCGATGGCATCTTGGCCAACGATAAGTTCGTAGGCGACTACAATGCAATGGTCGCATATTGGAAAATTAGCGATGGACTTAAGGGTAGACTCAACCTCAAGGAGGTTATCGAACTCTTCAAATCCGATAAGCCTATGTATCTGGCCACCGATGGTTATAATCCACGCATCTTGGCTGAGGGTACACCACTTCCAGAGGGTTATAGCTGGGTGGGTAAGCTTAGTCCAAAGATCGATAGCCACATTGATGGTAAGACCGCGGACTATATCCTTGCTGCCGATGGCTACTATATCCCTGTCGATGTAGATGCCGCTGTTGCTTCAAAGATTATCGACGAGAGTGAGCGTGAGGTGGCTGTGGAGTCAGTGAACATCAATATCGACAAGAGTGTTATCACTCGTGACCACTTGATGATGCTCGACCTATTCGCTAACTTCGATTGGAAGCGTCCTTTGGCCTTTACTCAGCCATCGTTGCTTAGCGACTACGGTATCTTGGACTATGCTCGTTTTAATGGTTACAGCTATATGTTTGTGCCTATCTATACACCTCACTCCAGAGGTATGGATGTGGGTTGTATGAGTGTCGACAAGCTTGTTGATCAATATCTAGGCACCTCGGAGGATGAACTCCATCAGTCGTTGCGTTTTGGTAATTTGGCCGAGGATGGTGTCTATGCCGACTACTTCGTGCGTTTTAACCTCAGGGCATCATATCTGCGTGATAACTTCTCGCGTATTGCCACAGCTCTACTACGTCGTGGTGGTGATGAGGATGTGGTATTGGCTGAGCAGCTCATCGATAGGGCTCTTGAAGTGCTGCCACCAAGCACTTTGGGATATGAGCATAAAGCCATCTACTCATATATCATTGGTTACTATACGGCTGGTACGCACTACCTTCGCTCATCTATTGTTGACCTCGAACAGGCTATCTATGAGATGTCTCAGGCATCGGGTATCAATGTCAATGAGGTGAAGTGTAACGATGAGTTCGAGTACTTCTACGAGCTCTCGGAGCAGGTTGCAGCTCTCCAGTCTACGCTTCGCAAAGAGGACATCAGTACAGCAGAGGCCGATAAATACTGTGCACACAGTGACGAAACCTTCAAGCGTGCTGAGGAGCTATTCTTAAAGGGTGATAAGCTCGCAGCAGAGTATATTGCCAAGCGTGGTGAGTGGGTTAACTACTATATGCAGTTCGACACGCAGCGTAGCTTCTCGCCAACAATCAGCTCAGAGCTCTATTATGCAATGATCGATATCGTGGATGTTCTCAATGCAAGTCAACGCTATTCTGGAAGCTTCGAGTGGGTTGCTAACCCCGATGCAAGCCGCTCACTTGTAGAGAATGCCTTGCAGTTCGATGAGCTTGCTAAGCGATATGTCGAGTTTGTCAACCGACTCACGCCAGGTAGCGATAGTGATGCCTATATGCGAGTTATGCAGCCTCACATTGAAAACATCGTCTATATCTATGAGGAGTTGCCATATAATCGTACCACTGATGGTGGCTATGTAGATGCTGCGTATATCGAGCCTATGGATAAGTTCTTGAGTCGCAAGGAGCTCCGTGCTATCATTAGCAATATGTTCGAGTAGTATGTATTTGGAAAATTAATAAAACTAAAATATAATGGAGAAGATTGTTTTGTACAACACGCTCACACGCCGTAAGGAGACGTTTGAGCCTATCAACCCCGAGCACGTGGGTATGTATGTTTGTGGTCCTACTGTTTATGGTGATCCACACCTCGGTCACGCACGTCCAGCCGTTACGTTCGACCTTATGTTCCGCTACTTGCAGTCAATCGGCTACAAAGTGCGTTATGTGCGTAACATTACCGATGTAGGCCACCTCGAGCAGGATGCCGACGAGGGCGAGGATAAGATTGCTAAGAAGGCTCGTCTCGAGCAGCTCGAGCCTATGGAGATTGCACACTACTACACCGAGCGTTACCACGATGCTATGCGTGAGCTCGGCGTGAAGTCGCCATCTATCGAGCCACACGCATCGGGCCATATCATCGAGCAGATCGAGATGGTGAAGCGTATCCTCGATGCGGGCTATGCCTACGAGTCGAATGGTTCTATCTACTTCGATGTTGAGAAGTATAACCACGACCACCACTATGGTCGCCTCTCGGGTCGTAACCTCGATGATATCGTTACTAATACCCGCGAGCTCGATGGCCAGTCGGACAAGCACCACTCGTTCGACTTTGCACTCTGGAAGAAGGCATCACCAGAGCATATTATGCGTTGGCCATCACCCTGGAGCGATGGCTTCCCAGGCTGGCATATGGAGTGCTCGGCGATGAGTACTAAGTATCTTGGTGAGCAGTTTGACATCCACGGCGGTGGTATGGACCTTATGTTCCCACACCACGAGTGCGAGATTGCACAGTCTACAGCGGCTCTTGGCAAGGACTCGGCACGCTATTGGGTACACAACAATATGATTACCATCAACGGTCAGAAGATGGGTAAGTCGTTGGGTAACTTCATCACCCTTGAGCAGCTCTTCACAGGTAACCACCCAATGCTCGAGCAGGCATACACGCCAATGACCATCCGCTTCTTCGTGCTTCAGGCACACTACCGCTCAACACTCGACTTCTCGAACGATGCTCTCCAGGCAGCTGAGAAGGGTCTTGATCGTTTGATGAAGGCTGTCGAGACACTCGCAAAGCTTAAGCCTGCAGCCGACTCTACAGCAGATGTTAAGGAGCTTGACCGTCGTTGTCGTGAGGCTATGGCCGATGACCTTAACTCGCCAATGGTTATCTCAGCCCTCTTCGACTGGGTGCGTATCATCAACCAGGCAGCTGAGGGTACACAGCGTTTTACGGCTGAGGACCTCGAGGAGTTGAAGGCTATTGTTAACCGCTATGTATTCGAGATTTTGGGTCTTCGCAATGAGAAGGCTGCCGATGCTGGTGGTAAGGATATGGTATCTCCGCTTGTCGATATGCTCCTCACTATGCGTATGGAGGCTAAGGCTAACAAGGATTGGGCTACATCGGACAAGATTCGCGATAACCTCACAGCCATTGGCATTCGTGTGAAGGATCGCAAGGACGGTTTTGATTGGGAGATCGAATAATTTCTTGTAATAAGGGGTACATCTGCTGCCACTAACAAGTGATGTCTGCAATGGACTGTATGCCAAAGTACAGCCCATTGCCGACCCAATTGTTGAGTGTTGCACCTGATACCTTCTGACAAGAAATCGAAAAATGAAATTTGTTTCTAATGGTTAACATAGACCAAATAAACGAACTCAAGGGACGTGTGGCGAAGCTCGAGCAGTCGATAGACATCGAGCAGCGTCGCATAGACCTTCGTAACGAGCAGGAGCGTACCGAGGAGCCAAACTTCTGGGACAACCCCGACGAGGCCCGCAAGCAGCTGAAAAAAGTTGCCGACATCAAGGCTGTAATCGAGGATTGGGAGGCTGCACTGCGTATGGTCGATGACCTCGACCTTGTGACAGACTTCGTTGCGGAGGGGGTAATCACTGAGGCTGAGGCCGAGGCACAGTATGCCTCAGTTGTAGAGTGCGTCGAGAAACTTGAGCTTCGTCAGATGCTCTCAGGCAAGGAGGATAAACTTGGTGCCATTATGGATATCAACGCTGGTGCTGGTGGCACGGAGGCTCTCGACTGGGCACAGATGCTTATGCGTATGTACACACGTTGGGGTGAGGCTCACGGCTTCACGGTCAAGGTTGCCAACTATCAGGCTGGCGAGGAGGTGGGTGTTAAGTCCTGCACCTTGGAGTTTGAGGGTGAGTATGCCTACGGCTACCTGCGTAGCGAGAGTGGTGTGCACCGTATGGTTCGACTCTCGCCATTTAATGCCAACAACAAGCGTCAGACAACATTTGCTTCGGTGTTCATCTCGCCAGCTGTCGACGACACCATCGAGATCAATATCTCGCCTGCCGACATCGAGTGGGATACCTTCCGCTCGAGTGGTGCTGGTGGTCAGAATGTCAATAAGGTGGAGACAGCAGTGCGTCTTCGCTACCACGGCAAGGACCCCGAGACGGGCGAGGCTGTAGAGTTTCTTATCGAGAATATGGAGACCCGCTCGCAGCTCAACAACCGTGAGAATGCTATGCGAATACTCCGCTCGAAGCTCTATCAGCGTGAGCTCGACAAGCGTATGGCTACGCAGCAGGCCTTGGAGGCTACCAAGAAGCGTATCGAGTGGGGTTCGCAGATTCGTAGCTATGTCTTCGATGACCGCAGAGTGAAGGATCACCGCACGGGCTATCAGACCTCGAATGTCGACGCTGTGATGGATGGTGACCTCGACAACTTTATCAAGGAGTACCTCTTGCAATATTAGTGCTATGCCAAGACTCCTCTATCTTATTGTGTCGGCCCTTCTTGTGCTCTCGTGTGGCTCTCGTGCTGAGGCTAAGAGTGATATAGTGGCTGCTGAGTCTGCTGTTACGGCAACTTCGGATGCTGTCCGTGAGGTGCTCGTTGGTGCTACCGACACGTTGAGCTATATGCCGCAGCTTCGTACACGACGTGTGGCGGTGTTGGCTAACCATACGGCGATGTTCTCGGACACGGAGCATATTGTCGATATGATGCACGCGAGTGGTATTAATATCGTCGGTATTTTCGCCCCTGAGCACGGCTTTCGTGGCTCTATCGAGGCGGGTGCTGTGGTGAGTAACTCGGTCGATGAGCGTACAGGCATCAAGATTCTCTCGCTCTATACGGGCAATACTAAGCGTCCCTCGGATGAGGTGATGCGTTCGTTCGATGTGCTTGTTGTCGATATGCAGGATGTAGGACTCAGGTTCTATACCTATTATATAACTATGCTCCAGCTGATGGATGCCTGTGCCGACTTTGGTGTTGAGGTTGTTGTGCTCGACAGACCAAATCCCAATGGTCACTATGTCGATGGTCCGTTGCTCGATATGAAGTATAAGTCGGGTGTGGGCTGGGCTCCTATCCCTGTTGTCCACGGCCTCACTATGGGCGAGATTGCTACTATGGCAGTGGGCGAGGGGTGGATTCGAAGTGTGAGACTTAGTGTGGTTAAGTGTCGTAACTACGACCATAAGACCCACTACGTGCTTCCTATTGCTCCGTCGCCAAACCTTCCCACGCAGCACTCGATATATCTCTACCCCTCAACCTGCTTGTTTGAGGGTACGGTGCTGAGTATGGGACGAGGTACAGATGCCCCCTTCGAGATTTATGGTCATCCCGCGATGAAGGGTTGCGATTTCGAGTTTGTGCCGATGCCCAATGCAGGCTCAAAGACTCCGCCTCATAATGGTGTGAGGTGCTACGGCTATGACCTCCGTGGGTTGAGCGATGAGGATATATGGCGTGAGGGCATAAACATCGGCTATTTGGTCGATGCCTATCACAATCTAAATATGGGCGAGAAGTTCTTTAAGCCCGTATTTGAGAAGCTTATAGGCGTAGGGTATGTCCGCGAGATGATTATTGCGGGTGCTACAGCCGAGGAGATTGAGGCACGTTGGAGCGAGGATGTGGAGCGTTTCAAGGTGCAACGCCGCCCCTATCTGCTCTACGCAGAGTAGCGATTATGTACGATTTGTCTCGGGCGAGATGGTTACTCTTGGGTGGCTCTCTCGCTCGACTCTTTTCTGCTGTGTCTGTGGGTTAGTTTAGGTGCCTCGGATTAAAAACTTTGAGTCTTATTTGCAGAATTAATATATTTTGTGTAACTTTGTCCTACAGTATCTACTATATTTGCGATACAGAGATGAATAACTTACAGCAATATACTTGTAGTTTTGCCACCCTCAAATCTCACGGGGGGGGGTATTTTGCTGTCTATCAATAAGTTACGATAATCCATCTTGTATTATTTTATTAGATACCTCGCGACGTCGCTGTTGCGGGGTTGCTTCGTTGTGTCCATAGCTCAGCTGCTCTCGACACAAGGCATTTTTCACGCATCTCGACACGTTTAAAAACAATTTTATTTTATTATTCACTAACTAATTCACAATTTTTATGAAAAAGATTTTAGCTTTATTGGCTGTGGTACTCGGCGTGGTATCTTGCCAGACAGAGCCTGAGGGTCTTGACGTAAACGTGGGCGGTGAGGTAGAGACCACCGTATGCGTTTCGCTCCCAGAGGCTACC
>JAFYSI010000031.1 GCA_017559425.1 Alistipes sp. | reverse complement strand
TTGTCGATAAGTGGGAGTTTATGGATGTCAACGACGAGCTCTACGACAAGTGTGTTGTTACCAACGCTGGTGGCTCACAGAATGTTCAGGCAGGTCAGATCATCTCAATGCGTAAGTTGCGTGATGAGAACTCTGCGTTGAAGCGTCGCGATTTGGAGCTTGTTGAGGTTCGTCCTATCGTTCCTGCAACCTCTAACCAGGTTCTTCAGGGTATTACTCGTGCTGCATTGCAGACATCAAGCTTTATCTCTGCAGCGTCGTTCCAGGAGACTACTAAGGTTCTTAACGAGGCAGCCATCCAGGCTAAGTCGGACGACCTTGTTAACCTCAAGGAGAACGTCATCACAGGTAATCCTATCCCTGGCGGTACCGGTCTTCGTGACTACGACGACTTGGTTGTCGGCCTAAAGTCTGAGATGATTTTCTAATCTCGAAATACTATAAATGAAAATGGCTGTTCACTTCGAACAGCCATTTTTTTTACATCATTACCTTTATTTATATATTCTGCTATGTTATCCTAAGATAAACTCCTTGATGGCCTCGGCACAGCGCTCTGGCTCCTCGATAAAGCCCATATGGCCTGAGTGGTCGAGCCACACGGTACGTGCCTCGGGGTGGGTACGCTCCAACTCCTCGGCAACATCGTTGGGGATGTAGTAGTCGTGGCGGCCAAAGATAAACTGGTGCTTGACCTGAGAGTTGCGAAGCTGCTCGTCACGGTCCTTACGCTCGATCATACCCGCAAGGATGGCAATAACACCCTCATCCTCAGTGATGAGTATAAGCTCCTCCATATCCTCGACACGATCCTTGAGACGCTTAGCATTCTCTGGGGCGAAGCCAGCGTGGGGTACAAGGCGAGCCATCATACTCTTCTTGCCAGCCTTAACGAGCTCAATCTCGCGGCGACGGCGGTCGCACTTCTCCTCGCTATCTGACGTTGTCGTAGAGCTAAGAAGAGTCACCGACTCAAGCCTATCACTATAGTTGTCGAGCATCGCAAGGGCTACATATCCACACATCGAGTGACCTACAACAGAGTAACGCTCGATACCGAGTGCCGACATCGTATCTGCCACACACTGAGCCAAATACTCCATCGTGTGTATCTCGCCATTGATGAGCGAGATGCCGTGACCTGGCAGATCAAGGGTCACAACGCGAAGCTCAGGGGCGAGAAGATGCACAAACTCGTCCCATATCACCATCGACTCGAGGTAACCGTGAAGTAGCACCACACACTTATCACCACGCTCACTATCGGAAACGTGCATCGGGCAAGATCCCGCCATAATAAATTTCTCGACCATAGCTATTCTTAGATTTTTTGCTACACAATATTACAAAAAATAGAGCAATTTTGCAACTCCTCGCCACAAAAATCTGCAAAGTGGGGTCTATATTTTGTCTACCTCGAAAAAATTTGTAACTTTGGACGAATATTTTATTTGGTAGAACACTATAACCTCTCTGATGAATAGCACTATGCAACAGTTCGAGATTATCAAGTGCCACGGCTCTGGTAACGACTTTATAATGGTCGACATTAGTCGTAATCCAGCATTGCAACAGGTTGATTGGTCGGCATTTGCACGCGTTGCCTCAAGTAGAACTGAGGGCATTGGCAGCGACGGACTCCTCCTCGTAGAGCGTCACGCTGATGGTGTCTATGGTATGGATATGCTCAATCCCGATGGCACTCACGCCGAGATGTGTGGCAATGGCATTCGCTGTGTTGCACGCCTTGCGGCAGAGCGTGGATATCTCGAGAGCGGAGTGTTGCGTTCGGGAGGTAGAGACTATAAGATCGCTGAGGCAGAACCCATTACTGAGGGTATCAAGGCCTTTGCTGTCGAGATCCCTATTCGTCGTTGGAGTAGCGATTTTGGCTTCTTTGCCGATGGCGAGAGCTTTGTGGGCAGGGTTATTGAGGGCTTAGACCCCGAGCTATGTTTCACGGCACTAAACTTGGGCAATCCCCATATTGTTGCCGCTGTTCAAAAGATCGATATGGCCAAGCTCCAGCAGCTCGGCGAGAGAGTTATTGACGCTAAGGATCTCTTCCCTTGCGGTGTGAATGTCTCATTGTATGAGTGTCGCTCGCGTGGTGAGATATTTGTTGCAACCTATGAGCGTGGTGCGGGCATTACGCTCTCTTGTGGTACGGCTATGACAGCTTCGGCCACTGCCGCCTCGCTACTCAACCTTGTCGATTGTGCAAGTCGTGTTGAGGTACGCAACCGTGGTGGTAAGGTCTCGTGCCAGACAACGCTCGAGGGTGATGCTATCACCACACGCCTCGAGGGTAATGCTACGTTCGAGTGGTGGGGTAGTGCTGGCTTTGTCGATGGCAAGCTCGACTTCGTGATTGAGCGAGTGAGCAACGAGGGTGAGCTGTGGAATAGGTTTGTGTCGACTCTTAATTCATAATTTTGCACGATGCGTCGTCTCTTGAAATATCTGATGTTGTCTGCGGTCCTTCTTCTCGGGGCTGCCTGCAACGTCACACGCAACCTGCCAGAGGGTAGCTATCTCCTCTCGCGTGTTGTTGTCGAGGGCGACGAGGCGACACCACGCACAGAGCGTATCACTGACGAGCGTGACGACCTTAAAAAACATATTCGCCAAACCCCTAATAAGCGTTTCTTGGGTCTCGATTTCTATGTCTGGATCTATCAGCACGCCAACCCAGAGAAGACCAACTGGTGGAACAATTTTAAGCGTAAGATTGGTGAGGAACCCGTATTGCTAAATATGGACCTTACGCAGCGTTCCCTCGAGAATCTCGAGACCTATATGCGTACCAAGGGCTACTTCTCGTCGTCAGTATCGTGCGATGTCGACACCACACGCCGTAAGCGTCGTGCTGAGGTTACATACCGCCTTACTCAGCGTGAGGCTATGCACATTGAGAGCCTCGACTATGAGTTTCGCGACACATCGCTTCGCTCTGTGATCCTTGCCGACACCTCACGCTCCATCATCCGCCCCGGCGACATCCTCGATATTACACGTCTTGACGAGGAGCGTAACCGTATTGCCTCGGACCTTAACAACCGCGGATATTTCGACTTTACGGTCAACGACATCACCTACGAGGTCGACACCCTCGGCCTTAACAATAGGGCTAAGGTCTCGATGATCATCTCGCCAATGCTTGTCCGCTACGATGAGCGTGGCCGTCCCGAGTTCGAGAACCACTCGATATATCGTATCAGCAAGATAAATATCTATCCTACCTACGACCCGATGTTGCGTTCGTCGTTTGGGTTTAAGGCCGATGCCGTTATCGACACTGTGTCGTACGGCGGTCTTAGCATCATTCGCGACCTTACGGCTACACCACGTCTTCGCGACGAGGTGCTTCGCAAGGTTGTGCCTATGCAGCCAAACAGCATCTACAGTGCTCACGAGGTGCAGGCCACCTACAACGAACTTATGTCGCTCGGTCTCTTCCGCAATACCAAGGTGGGATTCTCGCTCTCAGGTAGTAACGATGGTCTGGTGACATACATTGGCAAGCAACGTGGCGACGTAGAGCAGTTTGTAGATATCCGAGAGCGATATCTCGATTGCAACATCTACTGTACGCCCGCCCTAAAGCAGAGTATGAAGGTGGAGGTTGAGGCCTCGTCGACATCGTCGTTCTATGGTCTTAGTGCCACGCTTGGTTACACCAACAACAATGTCTTTCGTGGTGCCGAGGCCTTCGATATCGCTGCCCGCTTCGGTTTTGAGTTTATGTATGCCCGCGATGTGGCTAAGCGTAGTGCCCAGGAGCTCAATATCACCACAGGATTGTCGTTCCCACGCTTCCTCGCACCTTTCCACATTCCCTATGGTGACATCGTCTCGCAGCCTCGCACACGTCTCGAACTTGCCTTCGACTACCAGAATAGACCATACTACCGACGCAACATCTTCACAGCACGTTGGGCCTATAGCTGGCGTCGTGGTGAGCGTTCGTCGTTTGTCATTCGCCCTGCAGATATCAACTGGATTGACGTGAAGAGTGTCGACCAAGAGTTCTTGGCCGATATAGATAATCAGTATCTTAGAACATCGTTCGAGTCACAGCTTAACGCAGGTCTTACAGCCTCGTATGTCTACAATACGCAGCGTAGTAATCTCGATCGCACAAGCACTCTGATGCGTGCTAATCTCGAGACTTCGGGTAACCTGCTGCAGGGTATTGAGACCCTCTTTTCGCACCACGCACCAGGCAAGAACTACTATGAGATCTTTGGTATCCGCTACTCGCAGTATCTGCGTGCCGATGTCAACTTTAGCCATACGCACGATCTAGGCTATAGGATGGCCCTTGCTGGACGCCTCTTTGCTGGTGTTGGTGTGACATACGGCAACTCTCGGGGTCGCTCGATTCCGTTCGATAGAATGTTCTACTGCGGTGGTGCTAACTCTATGCGTGGTTGGGTGCCTCGTACTCTCGGTCCTGGTGGCGTTACACGCCCAAACAACACCCTTTACCCAGCACAGGTGGGTGATATGCGCCTTGAGGCCAACCTCGAGTTCCGCTTTCCTATCTGGAGCCTCTTCTATGGAGCCCTCTTCTTTGATGCTGGTAATGTGTGGTATCTGCGTGAATCTCAGGCGTCAAGCTACGAGGAGGTCTTCCGCTTCAATGAGTTCTACAAGCAGCTCGGCTTCAACACAGGTCTTGGCCTCCGTATCGATGCCACCTTCGTAATTCTACGCATAGACCTCGGTCTCCAGCTCCACAATCCAGGACTTGCAGAGGGGCAGCGATGGATTCACGACTTTAAGTGGAAGAATATGGCACTTAACTTTGGTGTCGGCTACCCATTCTAAAAAAATCCGCTTTTTTTGTGAATTTTTTGGGGGGAATATTAAGGCTGCTTCTTCGTTACGCTTGTCTTTGAAATCCTCACATACTTAGAGTGATATCTAATACGAGGATGTTAAAATAATAATGGCAGTTAAGCATCAGCTTAACTGCCATTTATTCGATCCAGACTCTCTACTTATGTCTTACAAAGCGCAATGAGTGCGGAGTAACCTGCTTGATGATGATACGCTCATCGAAGGCATAACGGTGGTAGAGCTCCTCGTTGTAGTAGCGGATGGTGACCATCTCAACATCTTCGCTCTTCTCCACATCAAAGCCCTCAGCCTCAAGCTCCAAGATAGCATCGTCGATATGCCAAGAGCTATCAACCGACATATAGAGATCCACAGCCGAGTTATGCACGATATTGGTCTTGATACGGTGGCTATCGAAGGTGTTGAATACCTTTGCGAACTTCTCCTCAAGCACAAACGAGAGGTCGCGTGAGTGGAGCTTGAGCAACACTTGGTTGCTTTTCTGAATCATAATAGGCTCGTAGGCACGCTCCACATCGCCAGTAATCACCGAGCCAGATGCGTGCTTGTCGCCAAAGGGACGTACATAGAGCGGAATGTTCTTCTGCTGCAAAGGTTTGATGGTCTTAGGGTGGATAATCTGAGCACCGCTATAGGCCATCTCGATGGTATCCATATAGTTAAGACGCTCAATCTTGCGAGCATCAGGGAAGATCTTAGGGTCGGCATTAAGGATACCATCCACATCCTTCCATACGCTCATTGACTCAGCACCGAGCACATTGGCAACGATGGCTGCCGAGTAGTCGGAACCTTCGCGACCAAGAGTCGTTGTGGTACCGTCGGGAGCACCGCCAATAAATCCCTGGCCAACGAATACTGACACATCGCTACCAGCAATCTCACGCTTGAGGCGAATCTCCGTAGCCTCGAGATTGACGTTTGCATCTTTGTGTCGCTGCTCAGTGAGGAAGGCACGACGCATATCCACCCAGCGGTTCTTCACGCCGTGGCCGTTGAGGTAGTTCGAGATGATTGTTGTCGAGATAATCTCGCCATAGGCAACTATGGTGTCATACCAGAGCTCCGCCTCTGACGAGCGGTAGATGGTGTTACGCACAATATTACGAAGCTGCTCGAAGAGCTTGTCTACATCCTCGATTGTGCGGTCTGCACCCATCAGCTCATCGATGATTGTGCGGTGATAGGCGTAGCTTGCGTCGATAGATGCGAGTGCTGCAGCCTCGTCGCCACGCTGCATAGCACTAAATACTGCCTCGAGGGCGTTGGTGGTCTTACCCATTGCCGAGACGATGATAAAGAGCTCGGTCTCGCCACTTACAATGTCGAGGAGGTTGCGTACGCCTCGAGCATCCTTAACCGAGGCACCTCCAAACTTATATACTTTCATAGTTGTGTTAGTACTCTATAGTTTTACTACTCACTCGTCGAGTAGTTTAAGAATCGAATCTTCGTCGTAGCCACACTCGCGGTATAGCTGTTCGGGTGTTCCCTGCTCCACAAAGCGGTCGTCGATACCGAGGTTGGTGATTGCGGGGTGGAGTCCTTTCTTAGCCATAAAGGTCGCTATAGCCTCGCCAACACCGCCGCGTATCACGCCATCTTCGATGGTGATGACACGCTTAAAGTGTTGTCCGATCTTGGTGAGAAGCTCCTCATCAAGAGGCTTGGCATAGCGTAGGTCGTAGACAGCAACACTCTTTGACGACCTCTCGGCAGCACGCATAGCGACATTTGCCATAGGGCCAAGGGCGATGATAGCGATGTCGCTGCCCTCACGCAGGCACTCGCCACGACCAATCTCAACACTCTCAAATGCCACTCCACGCCACTCCACGCCGCAGCCAATGCCACGAGGGTAGCGAATCACACTCGGTGAGTCGGTATTGAGGGCCGTATACATCATATTGCGGAGCATAAGCTCGTTGCGGGGCACTGCAATCGTGAGGTTTGGCACGCAGCCAAAGTATGCCAAGTCGAAGGCTCCGTGGTGCGTAGCACCATCCTCGCCAACTAAACCTCCACGATCGAGACACATCACCACGGGTAGCTGTTGGAGTGCCACATCGTGAATGACGTTGTCGTAGGCACGCTGCATAAATGTCGAGTAGATGTTGCAGAATGGTCGCTTGCCTTGTGCTGCAAGACCTGCCGAGAAGGTCACAGCGTGGCCCTCGGCAATACCCACATCGAAGCAACGCTCAGGCATCTTCTCCATCACGATATTCATCGAGCATCCCGAAGGCATTGCGGGTGTGATGCCCACAACACGCTCATCGAGGCGTGCAAGGTCGAGAAGCGTCTCTCCAAAGACATCTTGATAGCGGGCAGCGGGGTAGTTGGAGCGTTTACGTTCGCCTGTTGCTACGTCGAAGCGACCTGGGGCGTGCCACACCGAGGGGTTTGCCTCGGCAGGGGCGTAGCCCTTACCCTTTGTGGTCTTGATATGCAGAAGCTTAGGGCCGTTGATCTCCTTCAGGGCACGGAGCGTGCGTATCAGTTCAACGATATTGTGGCCGTCGATGACACCAAAATAGCGGAAGTTGAAGCTCTCGAAGAGGTTGCTATTCTGCAGCAATCCCTGCTTGATGGCATTTCCCGTCTTGCGGACAAGACGATGCAGTGGCGGTATCACGCCAAGACCCTTCCAGAGGGTGTTCTTGAGTCCGTTATACCACTTCGAAGTAGATATTCTTACAAGGTAGCTGTCGAGGGCTCCTGTTGGCTTGTCTATAGACATCTCGTTGTCGTTGAGCACGACAAGAAGGTCGGTTGTGGGCGATGCACCAGCATTATTGAGACCCTCGAATGCAAGACCTCCCGTCATCGCTCCGTCGCCGATTACTGCCACGACGTGCTCCTTGCCGCCACTCATCTCCACAGCCTTGGCCATACCGAAGGCTGCCGAGATACTCACTGATGAGTGTCCAGCACCAAAGGCGTCATACTTGCTTTCGGCCATACGCGGAAACCCACTTATGCCACCCTGCTTGCGATTGTTGAGGAAGGCCTCGCGACGTCCTGTGATAATCTTATGTGCGTATGCCTGATGGCCCACATCCCAGACGATGCGGTCGTCGGGGGTGTCGTAGACATAGTGGAGTGCCACGGTAAGCTCCACAGCACCAAGGCTTGAGCCGAGGTGACCAGGGTTTGTAGCACAGCACTCTATGATATATTCTCGTAGCTCCTGGCAATAGAGCGTTAGCTCACCCTCCGAGAGCCTTTTAAGCTCGGTAGGCGAGTTAACAGAGGTAAGCAATCGATACTCTTTGCTCTGCATCATAACCACTCTTTTAATGTTTTAACTTTGCTACGTTGTGTAACGACCAGGGGCATCTCTGCGTTAGCCCCCCCTTCACTACATATGTTATTTGTTTGTAAGTACCACTACTTTACTCTAAGCTTCTTGCCAAGCTTGAGAATGGTAGTCTCGGTGATGCCGTTGAGCTCGCAGAGTCTCTTAACCGTAGTCTTGTACTTGCGTGCAAGAGCACCGAGCGTATCGCCCGACACGATGGTGTGGTACTCGGCAGAAGATGTAGATGTTGCTTTAGCATTGCCTACTGCGACCTTAAGTTTCTTGCCAAGCTTGAGAATGTCGGTCTTCTGCATATTGTTCAACTCGCAGATACTCTTTACGGTTGTGCCATACTTTGCTGCGATATGGCCGAGCGTGTCACCCGATACGATGGTGTGATACTGATAGTTTGTCGCAACAGTGCTTGTCGTGCTCTTTGAACTGTTTGTCGCACTTGTCGTAGGTGCTGCAGCTGTTGTTGTCGTTGTCTGACTGCTTTCCTTAGCCTCTGTAGAGGTTTCGGTTGTGGTAGCTGCAGACGCTGTTGTAGTTGTTGCACCCTCGATGTAGTTACCCTTGGCGTTCGACTTTGTTGGAGGGTCGATGAACTGCACCTTGCCACCACCGCGTGGAAGTCCTGCGTAGGCAGTCTTAGAGTTGCTGTAGCGTGAGTATGGGATCTCGACGCTCATATCTACAGGACGATTCTCGTCAGTTGTAGAGTGTTTCAAGAGCCACTCGTAAATCTCCTCGATGTAGAACACGCGTGCATACACAGAGTGGTTGGCACCCACCTGCTCGTCGTAGCGAAGACGAGGAAGTGAGGCATCACCCTGGAGCATTGCATCACGCACCTTGCGTGACTCGCTAACGGCAACTGCAGCATCTGCTGTGCCGTGCATAATCCATAGAGGCACCTTGTTGAGTTGCTGGAGTGTTGCAGCCTTTCTTGTCGAACCACCACACATAGCCACTGCTGCAGCTACGCGGTCGGGATATGTCGCAGTGAAGTCGAGTGTTCCGTAGCCACCGAGGCTCATACCCATAACGTAGAGACGTGTAGGGTCGACATCGTAACGCTCGCTAACCCAGTCAACAACGTTCAAGACGCTCTCAGGACGCCACCAGTCGCCGTGGTTGACCTGTGGGGCGATGACCATAGCGTCAATCTGACGACCACGCCAAAGAGCATCAATCACGCCATACTCACGCACCTTATTAAGATTTGAGCCGCTAAGGCTACGTCCGTGAAGGAAGAGGATGACAGGGAGTGGCTTTGCCACCTCTATGCTGTCGCCAGCCTCCTGGCGTTTTACGCGGTTGTCGCTATAGTCGCTTGGCACATAGAGCCAAAAGTCGTAGCCATTTTTCACTGAATCACGCATAGCGTAGACCTGTGCTGAGGCTACGCTTGGTAAGATGGCCAATATAAGAAGTAGAAAAAGTCGCTTCATAACTCTTCGTTTGATTATTAACGGATTCTAAACTTGTAAATCTCACGACCGCGGCTACCTACAACAACATAGTTGTCGATAACGACAGGCGATGACTCGAAGTTGTTGGCCATATGCTGCTTAAAGATGATACGGCCAGTCAAAGCATCGATAAGGTAGGCATTGCCAATAACGTCGCCAGTAAAGATATACATCTTCTCATCTGCAGTGTAGAGTGCTACGGGTGATGACCACGAGTAGCTTGCCAGGCGTGTGCGGTAGACAATCTCGCCAGTCTTACGGCTGATGGCCACGAATGTACCTGTGTCCGATGAACCCATACCGCAGAGGTTTGTGAAGATAAGACCCTCGCAGTCGCCGTGACCAAGAAGCGGTGTTGAGAACATACCACCCTCGATGGCCTTTGTGCTGTTACCCATCTTGCGGCAGGCGATCTTCTTCTGCCAGATAACCTCGCCAGTCAGGGCGTTGAGCTTTGTGAAGTGGCAGTAGCCAGGGCTTGTCTGCTTGTCGACAGCCGAACCTGCATAGAGCACCACCTGGCCATCCTCCTCGGCAACGATGACTGTAGCATCGGTGTCGTCGGCGTTGCTGAAGCACCACACAGGCTTCATAGTGTTGATGTTGGTGCATAGGATGTTACCGCGATTGTCGCTGGTGAAGAGGTAGTTTTTATAGACCGCTGGTGATGACTCCATACCTGGAGCAACACCACCCTTGCGATAACGCATATTGCTATGCATCGTAACACTCTTATCTGTGGTCGAAAGCTTGTAGATTGTGCCATTCTCGCCTGGACGCATTACGAAGTTGTCGACAACGATTGCCGAGGCATCGTAGGCTCCCCAGCGTCTCCAAGCATTGTTGTCGCGACCGAAGTAGTCGAGACGCTTGTGGTCGAAAATATTGTAGACCACAGCTCCAATAGCACCCTCTGAGGGGATACCCTGACCTACATAGAGGTTACCATTGAGGCGTGGGTCGAGCGACACAGAGCCCTTGATTGGGTTCTTGCCGATGAATGCCTCGCGTGATGCCTTGCCCGTCTCGAAGTCGATGAAGTAGACATTGCCACATAGCGAGCCAACGATAATCTCGCGGTTGCTAAACTGCGATGTGAGCTTTGTAGAGCGTTCACGCTGCACGTTCATAAGCGAGTCGCTCCACTCAACAAATACCGGCTGTCCTGTCCATCCTGAACCACCACCCCAGATACCGTAGTCGGTCTGTCGGCTGTCGTAGTCGGTGCGGAATGTCCATACAAGTTCGATGCGTGAAGGTATGCTGTCGAGTTTGCCAGCGTATGGCATATCGCGGCGTGGTGAGCCTCGGAATGTGAAGATTCCAGGAGCATCAGCATAGAGGTCGCGATGGCTACAAAGGTTAGCATTTGTCACAGTGTCGAGAACCTCGATTTTGTACTCGAGACCCTTTGCTGATGTATATGTTGTGTCAGGCAAATCGCACTGTGCCGAGGCTGTGTTGACGGCCCAAAGTAGGAGCACGAAGCTCGCTGCACGTTTTAAACATTTGAGTTGCATACTGCTTATGGTTGCTATTAATTCTGCGAAGATAGTGATTTTATTTCGAACAACACCAATTTTGTCCTTAATATCTCGATTTTTAGGGTAAAGCGGCTCTCGATTACCGCTAAATGGCATAAGTCGAGGGCTAAGGTGAAATTAGATGGCTAAAAAATTATGATTTTAATCGAAAAATTACTACCTTCGCATTCGATATAGATGTTTAACACTCCGAAATCAATAATATGGCAACAGCAAAATACAAGAGAATTCTCCTCAAGCTCAGTGGTGAGTCACTTCAGGGTAAGCAGAATTATGGTCACGATGTCGACGTTCTTCGCGACTATGCAGAGCAGATCAAGCGTATTCAAGAGATGGGCGTAGAGATCGGTATTGTGATTGGCGGAGGTAACATCTTCCGTGGCATTCAGGGTGCTGGCCGTGGCTTCGACCGCGTTAAGGGCGACCAGATGGGTATGCTCGCAACAATCATCAACTCGTTGGCCCTTCAGTCGGCTCTTGAGTCGGTGGGCGTTAAGTGTAAGGTCCTCACCTCAATTCGTATGGAGCCAATCGGCGAGTACTACTCTAAGGCTAAGGCTCTGGAGTATCTCGAGGCGGGCTATGTAGTAATCATTGGTGGCGGTACCTCTAACCCATACTTCTCGACCGACACAGCTTCGGCGTTGCGTGGTATTGAGATCGAGGCGGAGGTTATGTTCAAGGGTACTCGCGTTGATGGTATCTATACTGCTGATCCTGAGAAGGATCCAACGGCTACTAAGTTTGATACTATCACCTTTGACGAGGTGTTGGCACGTCGCCTCAAGGTTATGGATCAGACAGCCTTCACGCTCTGTCGTGAGAACCACCTCTCGCTCATTGTCTTCGATATGGACACAGTGGGAAATTTGGAGAAGGTTGTCGCTGGTGAGAACATTGGCACGGTAGTTACAGAGTAATTTCGAGGGGTGCAATCGTTGCATCCGAATGATGTTTAACTTGAAAAATAGAGTAAATTTATGGCAATTGAGAGTAAATACAAAAAGCGCGGCTCGACACTTTCATTGGTGGTTATGCTTGTCGTGCTTATCGCCCTTGTGGTGGTAATCATCAAGTGGCCATTTACGGCTGAGGCAGCAGAGATTGTTGCTCAGGAGACTGTAACAGAGCTTGCTTCCGAGCCAGAGCCACAAGATGATGTTGAGGCAACAACGCTTGTCGCTGTTGGCGATATAGCTCCCGACTTCACTGTCGAGATGCTTGACGGTCGCCAGATTCAGCTCTCGTCACTCCGTGGTAATGTGGTTATGGTATGTTTCTGGGCAACGTGGTGTCCCCCTTGCCGTCAGGAACTTGCTCACTTGTAGGAGGGCGTTATCGACCAGTTTGAGGGCGAGAAGCTCGTTGTGCTTCCTATCTCGCGCGGCGAGAAGCGTGATGTTGTTGAGAAGTTCCTCTTGGACAACGGTTACAAATTTGGCGTAGGCCTCGATGGCGACCGAGCTATCTACGATCTCTATGCATCAAACTACATCCCACGCACCTTCATCGTGGGCAAAGATGGTAAGGTGGTATATCGCACTGCGGGCTACGATAAAAACATTGCCGAGGAGGTGAATGCTGCTATTAGAAAGGCACTTAAGTAGATGAATGAAATTTAATTAACTACAATATGGATACTAAGACTATTTTGAACGAGGCAGCTGACCGTATGCAGCGTGCTGTTGATCACCTTGCTGAGGAGTTGCTTAACCTCCGTGCTGGTAAGGCTTCTGTAAACATTCTCAATGGTGTATTTGTTGAGTACTATGGCTCACAGACCCCTGTATCGGGTGTTGCCAGCGTCACTGTACCCGATGCTAAGACAGTGCTTATTCAGCCTTGGGACAAGAATATGATTCGCCCAATCGAGAAGGCTATCATCGACTCTAACATCGGTCTTACCCCATCGAACAACGGTGAGCATATCCGTCTCTCTATGCCTCCACTCACTGAGGAGCGTCGTAAGGAGATTGTAAAGAAGGTTAAGGGCGAGGGCGAGACTGCTCGTATCAGCTTGCGTAACGCACGCCGCGATGCTGTTGAGGCATTCAAGAAGGCTCAGAAGGATGGTATGTCTGAGGATGAGCAGAAGGATGGCGAGGCACAGGCACAGAAGCTCCTCGAGAAGTACACTAAGCTTATCGATGTTGAGCTCGAGAAGAAGGAGAAGGAGATTATGACTGTGTAATCACACTCCCGAATTCATACATAGAGTGGGGTTGTTCGCCAAAAGCGGACAACCCCACCTGTTTTTTACCTTGCACCGAGGCTATTTGCTCGTTTCGATAATTTTTTGTATTTTTGTGAAAATAAACTACTCTCTATGTCTCAGATTGCTAAATTTCAGGCTGACCTCGATCCTAACCACAAGTTGTTTAACTACCTTCGTCGCTCTGCACCATCGTGGTGGCACAAGATATTAAACTATAGATTGACCGCTACGGCGAAGAGTGGAGTCTACGTCGACATTCGTAAGGATAACACCATAAATGTCTACTACCAGGGTGCTTCGTTGGCAAAGATTGAGTGGCATAAAGGTGGCGTGGTGGCAACAACTCACCATAAATATCTCGGCATAGAGAGATGTGGCAAGACCGTCTATTATCCCTGTGAGGAGCAGTTGGAGATTCTTGGCCAGAGAGAGTGCTACCTCTTGCGAAATGCCGAGGCTTCCTATACAAATAAGGATGGCAGGGAGGAGCTCGATGCAGAGAAGAAGTGCGAGAAGAGGCTGCAAGGCGAGGTTGTCTGTAGCTCGCCTGGGATGTATATCGACTCGGAGTTTGCTCACCGCTACCAAGAGGATTCTCGACATACCATCCGCATTGATCTGGTAAGAGTCGTAGATAATACTCTGCAGTTTGTGGAGCTGAAGCGTATTCAGGACCCGCGACTCCTATGCAAGGACGTAAATGTCACGCCCGAGATTATCACTCAGATGGAGGAGTATCGTCGCTTCCTTGAGGCTAATAGCGAGAGTATCCTCGACTACTACAGAGGGCTTATCGAGATTAAGCGTAGCCTCGGTCTGCTCCTTAGCGATATCGACGTAGACAGACTGAAGATTTGTACTATGCCTCGCTTAGAGATTCACAACCTCTATAGACCAACGCTCAAGCACTTTGAGGCAAGACGTCGGCAGCGAATCGAGAGGATTGAGTCTCATCTCAAGGCCCACAACATAGATTATTGCATAAAGTGATGAGGCTCAGAATACATCGAGGTAGCCACGAGATTGGTGGCAGCTGCGTTGAGATTAGCACTACAGGGTCGAGGGTGCTCATCGATTTCGGTATGCCTCTCGATTTCGATAGTCGTAGCGTCGAGGAGCAGCAGGGAGTCATCGATAGCGCTAAGGAGTGGTGTCTGGGCGTCGATGCTATACTCTTAAGCCACGCCCACGCCGACCACTATGGCCTCTTCGACTATTTAGAGGCGGGAACAGCTATCTATGCCACGGCAGAGACCATTGCGATGTTGGAGCTCGATGGCATCTTTGGCACAGACCCTACACGCCATCTTACTCGCCATACGCTGCGCAGCTATGAGCCTGTGATGATTGGTAATCTGCGTGTTACGGCATATCCTGTCGACCACTCGGCATTTGGAGCCTCGGCACTCCTCGTGGAGTACAACGGAACAAGGGTGCTGTATAGTGGTGATATACGTCTTCACGGCGTAAAGGGAGTGCTCTATAAACGCTTGCCCCAAGATATTGACTATCTGCTTCTTGAGGGTACAAATATCTGCCGTAGGCAACCGCTACTATCGGAACGAGATGCAGAGGAGGCCTTTGTCGAGGCATTCAAGACTCACGCCGAGGCTCTACACTTGGTGTGGTGCTCGTCGAAGAACATAGACCGCATCTGTGCAATAGTGAGGGCCTGCATTCGTACGGGTCGTGAGCTTGTTGTCGACCCCTTTGTTGCCAACGTGCTTGACCGTGTGTCACGTCTTAATCCCAAAATCCCCTCGGTGAGGAGTTTGCGACAGATGAAGATCTACTTTCCTCGTGCTATCACCTCTCGTCTCCTTAGGCTTGATAGGAGAGGCTATATCTACTCGCACCGCCCTCGCGAGAATAAGGTCTCGTATGCCGATATTACCTCTTCGCCACACCGTTACGTTATGTTGGTGCGACCATCACTCCTTGATTTCTTGCGTCGTATCGATGGTTGCGATATCTGCTTCACAAAGTCGATTTGGAGTGGCTATTGGGGTAATGCCGAGATAGGACCATTTCGTGAGTGGGTGGAGGGTCGCTGCTTGTTGATTGATGATATTCACCCGAGTGGTCACGCTGATGTCGAGTCGCTACAACGTATCGTGGCTCACGTTCGTCCACGCCGTCTTATCCCTATACATACCGACTCGCCTGAGCAGTACTCCGAGCTCTTTGCCGAGTGCGAGATGCTCTTTGTT
>JAFYSI010000004.1 GCA_017559425.1 Alistipes sp. | reverse complement strand
TGTGCTTGTTGATGGCGAGGTAAGGACCGTTTACGACGAGTCATATATGGAGCAGTCTGTATGGTGGTATCCTGCAGGTTGGTCTAAGGGCTACTACAACCCTGTGTACGACTGGGCTAAGTGGGCTGCAGATCTCAACTCTGATGAGTACGACTCTGAGAAGTACTGGACTGGTTACTACGAGCGTCTCTTGGTGGAGACTCTCCAGCCAGAGATTATCGAGGGTGTTGAGATTAAGGTTACTGACATCACTCCTATCGACGCTTGCATCTCGTTTAAGCCAACTGACGACATCATTCAGTACTGCATCTTGGTATGTACAGAGTCTGAGTACGAGACACAGATTCTCCCACTTATCGAGAACAACGAGGAGTACTTGCGTTGGTTCACAGGCTCATACTTTGCTATGATGAGCTTCGGTATCGAGATGGCTTACGGCAACTCTGAGCTTTGGCTCACCGACTGGTTTGTTGATACTAAGGGTATGGCTGGCCAGACTGTCCGTGTTCTCGTAGCAGGTCTGGGCAATAACGAGGGTACAAAGCAGAGCTTCGACACCTACACATTCACTTTGCCAGAGGTAACTCTTCCAAAACCTGAGGTTGTTGTAACTCCAGTGCCAAGCGACGACCCTTATATGGTTACTTTCAACATCAAGAACCCTAACCCAGATAACGCTCTTACAGAGGTTTACTTCGCTTGTAACTACGAGCGTGAGTTCGACGCTATCCTCAAGGAGTACAGCTACACTTCACTCCTCAAGAGTATGGGTAACCCACTTGGCAAGACCGAGATTGACCTTATCAACTCTGCTAACGGCTTTAACTTCCAGATCTCTTCACGCGACAACGCTACAACACGTCTTGCAGTCCTCGGCTACAACTGGGAGGGTACAGGTAACAACCCTGACGAGCCAGAGTCAAAGGCTGTTGCAGAGTATACTACTCCTCACGCTAACTTCCCAGTACGCGTGAACTCTGAGCTCTTCGAGAAGCTCCAGGGCGAGTGGGTAGCTTCAGCAACGATGGAGAACTATGTAGCAGTAACCGACTCAGAGGGTAACGCTACTGGCGAGTACAAGTTCGAGAACGCTGGTACTTACACATCTCCAGTGACAATTATGGGTGGTCTTGCATACGAGGAGAATGTTCCACAGGAGGTTTACGACATCTACCGTGCTGCAGGTATGAGCGACGAGGAGACTGAGGAGCTCTACGAGGAGCTTATTGAGCTTACACAGTGGTACAATGCACGTACACGTGGTTTCAACCGTCTCTTGTGTATCGGTTACAACTTTGCAGATCCTAACTATATGCTCAATATGACTGCAACTCCATACGACTTGTTCACTGCATCAGACTACTCTACAAACAAGATCGCTAATATGTTCTACGACTTCGGTCCAAAGTGGAACCTCGAGATTGATGCTGACGGTAGCGTATGGTTGCCAATCGACATCGAGCGCGAGTACCCATTGGAGACATTCAACTTCGGTCTCGACTACACATTCTATATGTTGGCCGTAGGTGAGCGTACATATCTCGGTGGCGACATCATCAACACTGATGGCAAAACTCTTATCGACGCTCGCTTCCCAGTAGAGGTATCGGCTGATTACAACACAATCACTATCTGTCCTATCATCTACACCGATACAAATGGTACTACTGAGCAATACTACCCTTGTGTAGCTCAGATCCAGAATGGCTACGCTACACCTCTTAACCCACGCGTACGTAGCAAGGTAACCCTCACACGCAAGAGCGGTGCTAAGGCTGCAAGCGTTAATGCTAACCCTGCTGTTGGCAAGGGTAAGGCTAAGGCAATGCCTACAATTGGTGAGGCTCCAGTACCTATGGCACGTCCTAACACATACTCAATGACCCCTATGGATCCTGCTAAGGTTAAGGTTGCTACACGCCTTGTTCGTGAGCAGAAGATCGAGGCTGGTCTCGAGGCTTACCACAAGCGTGCAAAGGCTTGCGTTGAGCAGTACTACGGCATTAAGTTCTAATGCCTCAAGGCATAACGAAATATGGGTTGTCCACGCGGACAACCCATATTTTTTGCACTATATATAATCTCTAATTGACATAATCTCTATATAGCTCCACGAAATCACGAGCATCACTCACATCAGCCTTTAGGAACGATATCGGCTCTGAGATAAACAGCTCACCGACATAGCCATTCTCATCCTCAGCCAAGCCACAGATGACATACTCGTTGCCATAGGTGCAGAGTGCCCAGTCGGGGGTTGATGTATAGGAGTAGTCCAACAAGCTCTCGCGAATCTCCGCCTCGGAGTACTCCTCAACAACGTCGCTACGGAAGATATCGAAGTGGAGGGCTGGCGATGGTAGCTCGGTGCTGATTGCAATCGACATAAAGTAGTCGGCATACCCCATAAAGGAGCCATAGTATGGTTCAAGAGCCACAACCTCGCGAAGGTCATAGGCAGTACAACTTACCGAAACCACTCGGTTTGTGCCCTCACCATCCTCAAGCGTTGTAAAGCGGTAGAGGAAGAGGTCTGTTGTCGCAGCACCAGCATAGTAGCCATAGACAGCCAAGATAAACTCCGTTGCTGGTGGCAGCTGCGATATATGCTCACAGTAGACACCCGAGAGCTCGAGAGGTGCATACTTCGACATCACCCACTCCAACTGCTCCTCCTTATCGCCAGTAGGTAGGTTCTTGGCATAGATAAGCACCGCCGTATACGGCTCATCCGACGATGGCGTGATGGTGACATCGACAGAGCGAGGACGTATATTCTCAAATGTGGCAGTAAAGGTCATATCGGAACGCTCAACGCTACCTGTAGAGAGGTACTCCACCTGTGGTCGTGACACCACCATAGGCACATCCCCCGCATTAGAAGCTACAGCATAGATTAGGGCCATATAGCGGTGGTTGGCGTTAAGCGTCTTGGAGAACTCCGCCTTGCCCTTATAACCGAGCTGCTGCATAATCTCCTCGGCACTTCGCTCCTCGTAGTAGTAGAGGTGGTCGGCAATGTAGAAGAATGCCTCGGCAACCTGCTCTTCGGCCTCCTGGGTAAAGGGCATACCCTGCTCAACATATCCCGCCTCACTATCCTCAACAAGCTGCACAACATAGTAGCCCTCCCACGCGTTAGGCTGCACGCAGAACGTAACCTCTGGGCCCTCAGCCGATATCTCAACACCAAACTCCACCTCCTGACGTTCGGGCAGACGCTTATCAACAATGCAATACTCGACAGGTGTAACCCTAGCATACTCATCGCCACGAAGATAGATACCGTATGCATATACCACATACTCTCGTGCAGGCGACAAATCTTGCCACACCCTACGTTGCTTGCCCTGCATAGCGAGGCTATTGTTAATAAGGAGTTCCTCGAGCGTGCATCCAGCTGTAAGGTAGCTACTATACTGAATAATGTCGGCTGCAACAAGATCCTCAACAGTTGAGATATTCGAGCCCTTGAAGTAGCTCTTCTCTGCCATCGCAACGACATATAACATCTCGTCATCTGCGGGTGTTACTGTTACCTCGCACTCCGAGTAGCCAAGTTTTGTGATGTCAAGACTTAGGTATTGCTCCTTGCGAGCCGACTGCTTGATGACCAGTTGCGGAGTCTCCGCAGTTGAGATATGGCGAAGCGTGAGAGTAGCCTCGCGTGGTGTGTCGCTGTCGTTGGGTAAAACACGAAATCCTATCACACCCTCCACAGAGTTATCTACATCGACAATCCACTCCGCTTGGGTAACACCTACGGGGTTGATGCCGTTAGCACTCTCGAGGGTATAAGAAACCTCGAAGTAGCCACCTATTGCAGCCACCTCGAGGCAAGTTGGATTGATGCCAAACATCGGCTTTTGCTCCCCGCTATCGACACACGACACAAGGAGTGTAACAATGGATAGAAGAGAGAGAAGACGTTGCATAGCTACACTATATTAAAGATATCTTACTACTGGCATCGAACGCATCACTGGCACCTCGCCATCCTTCGACTCAACAGCAAAGACAATGATCATATACTTCTTGCCAGACTGGAGTTGCATATTGATGCTCCTGTATCCCGAGTAGCAGTTAGCCTTGAGATACTGCTCTGCACTATAACCGCTCTTCATAGCGTTGCGAGCACTGGTATAAAAGTTCGAAGCTATGCTCTTGACAGCATATTCGCTAAGTGTCTCGCCCTGTGGGATGTATAGGAGGTTATCCTCAGGGGCAATCTGCACAGCATAGTAGCCATTCCAGTTCTCTGGTGTCACGCTAATTGTTGCACTACCATTCGACATTGTAGCAGTAACCTGGAAATTGACATCGTACATAGCTGGCATAGGGATATCCACGATCGAGGTGTGGAGTGGCGTTGTCATAGTATAGCTATTGCCGTGGAACTCAACGCCATAGCTATAGATAGTATATGTAGCACCTGGCTGCATACCCACAAACTCACGCACAGCCTCACCCGAGTAGATGAGCTGTGGCGAGACGTTCTGCATAAGCTCCTCGAGGGTCATATTATGACGCTGTGCAAGGGCCAAATAGCTCTCCATCTCGTTTGCCACAAAGACAGTACCGTCGGTGATACCCGTCTGCTTGAAGTACTCCGAGTCGATGATATTTGCCATATATGGACGCTGCTGATTGCGTGGCGAGTAGTGCACCTTGCAGCTCTTGTATGTCACATCCGACACACTAAACTTGAAGTCGTTCAAAGGCTGCTTGTCCTGTGTAACATAAACACGGAGCGGCTTCTCCATATTTTTGTAACTAACAGTCACAAAGCCCATACGCTCCTCCGAAGAGTCACTCTCGGCAACGTGAAGCATAATCTTACCGCCACCGACTTCGCCAGGCACGATCCACTCTACATTAGAGCTAACCTGAGGTTTCTCTCCCTTGATAGGATTGGTAACGCCGTAGAAGATGGTAATATTACCACCCTCGCCAGTGACACTAAGCTGGTAGGTATCGAGCTCCATTGTGGGCAGCTCACCGCTCTCAACAGCAACTAACTCGCAAGCCACAAAGAGCGAGGCAAGAGCGACAACAAGAAGATGAAGGGGTCTCAAAAATTTAAGCATATCTGTATCTAAAAATTAAATTCAAGAATTTGGACAAAGGTAAGAATAAATTCTTACATAACAAAAGAGGCAAGACCATCTTTGGGACACTCTCACCTCATAACTATTAGCAACTTAGACTACTTTTGTTCTATTTCGCTAAGCAACGTTGCACATCCATCCTCCAACAAATCGAGCACCAACTCAAAGCCCTCGTGACCCTCATAATAGGGGTCGGGAATGTAGGACCAGTCGGGATGGCGACGCAGAAACTCCCTGAAGCGGAAGATTTTAAACTGTGCCTCACGACTCGGTGCAAGACGAAACAAAGCCTCATAGTTGTTATCATCCATAGCGATAACCATATCGAAGCGTTCGAAATCCTCCTCACGCACCTGACGCGAGCGATGTGTAATATCGATACCACGGGCTGCCGCAGCACGACGCATACGGGCATCTGCACGCTCACCAGCGTGGCCACCGTATGTTCCCGCAGAGTCGAGATAGATTTCGTCGTGAAGTCCTCGACTATCGACAAGGCTCTGCATCATAGCCTCGGCAGCTGGCGAACGGCAGATATTTCCGAGGCAGACAAACAATATTCGCTGTTTCATAGTTTACTATTTTGTGCAAAGATAGCCAATTTATTCGATTTTGGCAACGGCGTTTTATTGAACAAAAATTGGGTTTCGTTTATCTTGTTCACAAATCGTCGATTTTTGGCACAATAGTAACAATGATTTTATCGCTTTTTGTCTGTTCCGAAGATATTTTTTATATCTTTGCCCCGTCAAAATCGAATATTAATAACTCAAAATAGGATAGTTTGACTATGAAAATTAAAGCACTTTTGCTCGTTATCGCCGCAGCATTTATGTTCAACATCGCGGCTAATGCACAGGCTCTTCCACGTCCTGTTCGCAACGTTGAGATTCAGGATCTCGACGCTAAGAAGGCACGTTTGCCTTGGTGGGGTGAGAAGAATCTTTTGATCTTCTACGTTGACCCTGAGGTACCTAAGCAGAACCACGACTTTATCACATACCTCGAGACTAGTGGCCGTGTTCAGGGTCCAAACATCGAGGGCTTCGGTATCGTAAACCTCAAGGATGCTGTTTATCCTAACGATCTCGTTCGTAAGATTGCTGATGCTCGTACAGCCAAGAATGGTGCTACCATCCTCTGCGACCCAGACCACTGGATCTCGAGTGCTTGGCGTTTGGGCGACTGCAACAACTGCTTCGTAATTATGCTCGTTAACAAGAAGGGCGAGCTCGTTTTCGTTCACAAGGGCGAGATGTCGAAGGCTGATCAGGAGCGCTTCATCGCTGCAGCCGACAAACTTCGATAACTAACACTCTACACCAATGGTGCGTAGTGTCGTAATCGCCACCGCCCTACTACTCTCAGCCCTCACTCTTCGGGCAGAGAGCATCACAGGAGAGGGACTCGAGACTGACACGCTACGCTACCGATATACCCCCATAGACCAAACTCCCGGAATCGTGGAGTTTGGTCTTCGTCTTTATGACTACCTCCATCTTCTGCCTGACGAGGCTAAACGGGCAAATGTTGCAGTGGTGGCACTACCAGCCTACTCGATAACCACAGGACTAAGAGTCGTAGCCTTGGGTAATATAGAGTATCGCTCGGTCTGCGATAAGGAGCAAATCGACAACCTACAAATCCTTGCTTCTGCCTCATTAACAAGATATTACGACCTGATTATTGACGGCACCAACCATTTCGATAAAAAGCGTCACGGTCTGCACTACAACGCCACAGCCATCTCAGCACCGAGCCGCCTCTATGGTCTCAACTACGCCCAGTCGTCGATCAACAATCCGGGTCACTACATACGCCAAACACTCAGCACCACGCTCGGCTATAGCTGGCACGTCACAGAGTGGTTACTACTCGGCACAGAGCTCGACTATAGCCTTGTGCGAGCCATAAAACTGAACTCTCGAGCCTCGGAGATAGCACCCTTAGATGGCTCAAAATATAGCGGCTTAGGCATCACGCTGATGGCCAAATTTGCAACCCATAAAACGCTAGATATCAACTCTGAACGAGGTCTTCACGCACACGTATCAGCAACACTAAAACCCTCGTTTATAAGTAGTTACAATAAAACACTTTGGCAACTTGGGGCGATGCTCACCTACTACCAGCCACTATGGAGAGGAGCTCTTGTTGCCGCCAACATCTACGCCAAGCACCAACCGACACACACACACTGGATTCTTCGCCTTAGTTTAGGTTCTGAGGATTATATGCGAGGCTACTACCCCACACGCTACAATGGCAACACCCTCGTTGGTGGTCAGGCAGAACTTCGTCAGCAGATCTGGGAGAGCCTTGTGGTAGCTGCGTGGGTAGGTGCAGGAGGTGTTGCATCGGTCAATGATCCACTCGCCTGGCATAAGATTCTACCCGATTACGGAGTAGGCATACGCTGGTACACATCACCCACCTCAGCACTCACGATCGACCTTGGCTTTGGACGTCGCAGCCACAACCTACAGCTCGGTCTCAGCCAAAGATTTTAGCCTCGGGGCCAAATTTTCGGAATATTTCCACATAACTGCATAAAAATTAAATTTTTTGTCGTATATTTGCGGCCATATTACTATACCAAAGGTATAGCAATTAGATTTTTTAATCTCGATAGAGGATTTTTTGTTTATGAAAATTGCATTAGCCCAGCTAAACTTTACAGTAGGCGACATCAAGGCCAACGCCGCAAAGATTATCGACGCCATCGCTCGTGCCAAGAACGAGGGTGCAGATCTTGTTGTATTTCCGGAGTTTGCCGTGAGCGGCACACCTGCCTACGGACTTCTTACCAAGACCACCTTCCTCACACTCTGCGAGGAGGCTGTTGAGAGCATCGCTTCGAAGTGTCGAGGCATCGCTGCAATTGTTGGAACACCATACCTCACCGATGAGGGCCCTATCAGTGCAGCAGCCTACATCGACGGCAAGGGAGGCCTTGAGTATATTGGCAAGCGTCGCGTTACCGCACGTCGCGAGATGGGCTACATCGTTGGCTCGTCGATTGGTAGCCAGACAGTCCACATCAAGGATAAGAGCTTGCGTATTGTCGTGGGCGACGACATCAGCCATATGGAGGATATCGACGAGGAAATCTACGCAATCATCTCAATCAACGCACGTCGCTACGGCAAGGGCATTATGACTCGCCGCTTCGACAAGATGAGTCGCTTGGCATTCAGCGAGGGTACAAACCTCATCTTGATGAACCAGGTGGGTGGCTCGGGTGATATCGTCTACGATGGCACATCGGGTATCCTCAACCCTGAGGGTCACCTCGTAATGCTCCTCAACAGCTTTGAGGAGGATTTCCGCATCTTCGATACCGAGACGGAGAACAAGCCATTCGAGGTGCCATTCACAACATACAAGGATCGCAACACAATGCTCTATAAGGCCGCCTGCCTCGGTCTTCGTGACTACTTCCACAAGAATGGTTACAAGAAGGCCTGCGTAGGTCTCTCAGGAGGTATCGACTCGGCCGTTGTAGCTTGCATCGCTGTGGGTGCCTTGGGCAAGGAGAATGTTCGTGTGCTCCTTATGCCATCGCCATTTACACCTAACGAGAGCGTTGAGGATGCTAAGCGTTTGGCAGAAAACCTCGGTGTGGAGTATAGCGTGCTCCCAATCATCCAGGCCTACAACGCCATCGTCGGCACTTTGCAACCAGTAATCGGCGGTACAGAGTTTGACGCTACAGAGGAGAATATCCAGACACGCATCCGCACAACGATGCTTATGGCACTCCAGAACAAGACTGGCTATATGTTGCTCAACTCGTCGAACAAGAGCGAGAATGCCCTCGGCTGGTGCACGCTCTATGGCGACACTGCGGGTACATTCAGCCCTACAGGCGACCTCTACAAGGGCGAGATCTACGACCTTGCACGCTACATCAACGACCACCTCGGCGAGGTGATTCCTAACGAGATTCTCGACAAGGAGCCATCGTCAGAGCTTCGTCCAAACCAGAAGGATAGCGACTTCTTGCCTCACTACGAGGTTATCGACGCCATCCTCTTCCGTATGATTGAGAAGAAGCAGCACCGCGAGGAGATTATCAATGCCGGCTTCGACGCCAACGTCGTAGAGACAATCCACAAGATGGTGATGGAGAACGAGAAGAAGCGTTACCAGTTCCCACCAGTATTGCGTCTCTCTCCTTGTGCCTTTGGTCACGAGTGGCTTATGCCATTGGTTAACCACTACTGCGACTAATCCGACGAAGAGCAAAGCAGATGGGGCAACCGAGCAGCAAAACAAAGCGTGGAGGCCAAACAGCAAAGGGGTCTACGCGTAGCAGACAAGCAAGAACGGGTAAGAGAGCAAAACGAAGTAGCAACAAGTACCAACAGATTAAGATTTTTGGAAAGAAGATGTCAGTAATACGAGCGATATTAGCATTCTTATGCCCACCACTGGCCGTTGCAGACCTGGGGTGTGGTTCTGTGCTTATTGTCTTCCTGCTCACCTGTATGGGCTGGATTCCTGGTATACTTGCCGCACTCATCATCCTCAACAAAGCCCGTCTCTAACACTAACCCAGCAGCATAGAGCAACTGGCTATGAGAAGCATCGAGCATCGAGGCACTGTCGACCGCATTGTAGGCGACATCGTAATGGTTAAGGTTGAGAGGCAGACGGCGTGTGCTGCGTGCCACGCTAAGGCTCTCTGTGGCGAGAAGGGTGAGGAGCGAATCATCGAGGCAAGAGCCCACAATGCTCACGACTACGTGGTTGGCGAGAGGGTCATCGTAGCACTCGAGCGTAGGTCTATGGGCTTTATGTCGGTTGTCTGGGCCTACCTTTTTCCACTTATTTTGCTACTTATTGTACTATTTTCAGCCAACGCCCTGGGCGTTGGTGACGGTCCTGCGGCCTTAGCATCACTTGTTGCCACAGCAGTATATTATGTGGTGCTCTACGCCATACGCAGGTATATTGACAGAAAGATTAAATTTACAATTATAAAAGAGTAATGAACGAACTACTATTAACAGTCCTGACCCTTAGCGTCTTAGGAGCTGTGCTTGCCGTTATTCTCTACTTCGTAGCCCAGAAGTTCAAGGTCTACGAGGATCCTCGCATCGACGAGGTCGAGAAGATGCTGCCAGGTGCCAACTGTGGCGGTTGCGGCTTTGCAGGCTGTAGAGCTATGTCAGAGGCGTTGGTCAATCGCGACAACATCGCATCACTCAACTGCCCTGTGGCAGGTGGCGAGACGATGAAGTCTATCGCAGAATTTTTGGGTAAGGCAGCAGGTGCACAGACACCCAAGGTGGCAACAATGCGTTGCGGTGGCACTTGTGCAAAGCGTCCTAAGGTGAACACCTACAATGGTCCTAAGAGCTGTGCTGTTGTCAACTCATTCTACATTGGTGACACTGGCTGTGCTTACGGCTGTATCGGCTATGGCGACTGCGTTGCAGCCTGCAAGTTCGATGCCTTGAAGCTCAACCCTGAGACAGGTCTTGTGGAGGTTGATGCCGACAAGTGTACCGCTTGTGGTGCTTGCGTGAAGGCCTGCCCTAAGGCCCTTATCGAGCTCCGCAAGAAGTGGCCTAAGAATCGTGCTATCTACGTTGCGTGCCGCTCAAAGAACCGTGGTGCTGTGGTTGCCAAGGTTTGCAAGGCTGGTTGCATCGGTTGTGGTAAGTGTGCTAAGGCCTGCCAGTTTGAGGCTATCACCATCGACTCATACTTGGCATATATCGACCCTGATAAGTGCAAGTTGTGTCGCAAATGTGTCAACGAGTGCCCTACAGGAGCTATCCACATCGAGAATATGGAGCGTCTGCCTAAGGAGCCAAAGGTGGTAGCACCAAAGGCAGAGGTAAAGGTTGAAACCGCTAAAAACGAGTAAACGATGAGAACATTTCCCATAGGCGGTATTCACCCGCACGACAACAAGGAGTGGAGCAAGGACAAGGCTATCGAGCGTCTCGAGCTCCCCGACCAGGTTGCCATTACTATGATTCAGCACATTGGAGCACCTTCAACTCCACTCGTGCAGAAGGGCGACAAGGTGCTCACAGGTCAGCTTATTGGCCAGGCTGTGGGCTTCGTGTCGGCAAATATCCACTCTCCAATATCTGGTACAGTGACAGCTGTAGATGGCTATGCTAATGGCCAGGGTCAGCGTCGTTTGATGGTCGTTATCAAGCGTGAGGGCGACGAGTGGGTCGAGGGTATCGACCGCTCTGCAGAGCATAAGCGTGAGTGTACGCTCTCATCAGAGGAGATCATCGCAAAGGTCAAGGAGGCGGGTATCGTAGGTCTTGGTGGTGCTCAGTTCCCAACACACGTCAAGCTATCTATACCAGATGGTATGAAGGCCGAGGTGCTCATCATCAACGGTGTTGAGTGTGAGCCATATCTCACATCAGACTATCGCAATATGTTGGAGCGTGCCGAGGAGCTGCTCACAGGTGTTGAGATCTTGATGCGTGCCGTGAATGTTGAGCGTGCCGTGATCGGTGTTGAGAACAACAAGCCAGATGCTATTGCTCACCTTCGCGAGGTGATTGCACGCGACAATTATCGTGGCATCGAGGTTATGCCTCTCAAGATGCGTTACCCACAGGGTGGCGAGAAGCAGCTCATCGCAGCGGTGACAGGCCGCCAGGTGCCTCCACCACCAGCACTTCCAATCTCGGTAGGTGCTGTGGTATGCAACGTATCGACAACCATCGCAGTATATGAGGCTGTGCAGAAGAACAAGCCACTTATCGAGCGTGTCGTAACTGTTACAGGCAAGGAGCTCAAGTCTACACACAACTTCTTGGCTCGCTTTGGTACACCAGTAAGCACACTTCTCGACATTGCGGGACTCCCCGAGGGCGACAACAAGCTACTCAACGGTGGTCCAATGATGGGACGCTGCATCGTCGACCTCACAGCACCACTCATCAAGGGTTGCTCTGGTATCACAGTACTCTCGGGCAAGGATGCAGTGCGTGGCCAGGAGCTCTCGTGCATCAAGTGTGCAAAGTGTGTCGAGGCCTGCCCAATGGGTCTTGAGCCATACTTACTCTCGAAGTTGGGTAAGATGCAGAAGTGGGACGCAGCCGAGGAGCACAACGCAGCAGACTGCATCGAGTGCGGTTGCTGCTCATATACCTGTCCTTCGTATCTTCCACTCGTAGACTACATTCGCCTTGCTAAGCAGACTGTGGCAGCAAATATACGTGCTCGAGCTGCAGCAAACAAGAAGTAAAACGTATTACTATATATAATTATGCAAACACGACTTTTTGCAGCCCCCTCACCCCATATCCACGGTGCGGAGCGAACACAGCAGATTATGGGAGACGTGGTTTTGGCCCTTGTTCCTGCTCTTGCGGTGTCTGTCTACGTCCTGGGCTGGAGGGTGCTGATGATCTCGGCGATAGCTATTGCCAGCTGTATGTTGTTTGAGTACCTCATACAGCGATTCTTGCTCAAGGGTCGCACAACCATTGGCGACCTCTCGGCAGTGGTCACTGGCCTCTTGCTCGCCTTCAACCTCCCAGCAGGTATACCCTGGTGGATCGTTGTGATCGGTGCACTCGTAGCCATCGGCATCGGTAAGATGACCTTCGGCGGCTTGGGTTGCAACCCATTTAATCCAGCACTCACAGGCCGTATCTTCCTACTCATCGCCTACCCTGTGCAGATGACCGACTGGACAACAGCTGTGCCTGATGCTATCTCTGGCTCTACGATGCTTGCCAACGTCAAGGCTGGTGCTGTAGCACTTAGCGAGGTTGACTACCTCACACTCCTTGGTGGTCATATGAACGGTTCGATGGGTGAGATTGGTGCTTTGGCACTCATCCTTGGTGGCGTATACCTCCTTTGGAGAGGCGTTATCAGCTGGCATATCCCTGTAGCGGTACTTGGCACAATGGCACTCTTTGGCCTCTGTGTTGCCATCCCTGAGGGTGGTGCTACACTATGGCAGTTGCCACTCTTCCACCTCTTGGCTGGTGGTGCTCTGCTCGGTGCAATCTTTATGGCTACCGACTACTCGTCATCGCCAATGACACACAAGGGTATGATTATCTATGGCGTAGGTATCGGTATTATCACTATGGTCATCCGTTTGTGGGGTGCCTACCCTGAGGGTATGTCGTTCGCGATCTTCATTATGAACGCTGTGACACCTCTTATTAATAAGTATTGTCGTCCAAAACGCTTCGGCACTAAATAGCAGAGACTATGAAGAGTACATTGAAAAATATGGTCTTGGTGCTGTTTAGCATCACTGCCGTGGCTGCACTACTCGTAGCCCTTGTGAACAACATCACAAAGGAGACTATTGCCCAGACTGAGCAGCGTAATAAGGATCTTGCAAAGCTCGAGGTACTCCCCGCATTCGAGGGTGAGGCAGAGCTCGAGGAGAAGTGTCGCGAGATTGGCGACTTCAAAGTAAACGTCACTACAGTCAAGGCCAATGGCGAGCTTGTTGGCTACGCTGTCGAGGCTCCAAGCATCACAAAGAATGGCTATGGCGACAGAATCTACCTTATGGTAGGCTTCGTTGAGCAGGATGGCAAGACAATCGTTAGTGGCGTGAAGGTAATCTCGCAGAAGGAGACTCCAGGTCTTGGTGCCAATATGCTCAACCCAGGTAACTCTTTGGAGCAGAGCGTATTGGGCAAGTCACCTGCAGAGCTCACGTTTGCCGTAAAGAAGGATAACGGTTCGTTCGATGCCCTCACAGGCTCTACAATCTCGTCTCGAGCATACGCCAACGCTGTGGAGACCGCATATGCAGGCTATCTCTGGGCTAAGGGCGAACTCCCATCTGAGGAGGATGCTCAGTCTGGTGCTACAACAACCGACACTACATCGTGGGCAACAACTACCGAGTGCCAGAACGAAACAGAGCCTGAGGCTCAGAAAGGAGAGGTAAGCAATGAGTAAACTTCAACTTATCACAAGGGGTATTATCAAGGATAACCCTACGTTCGTACTGATTTTGGGTATGTGCCCAACACTCGGTGTTACCTCATCGGCAATCAATGGTATGGGTATGGGCGTTGCCACAATGGCCGTGCTCATTATGTCGAATATGGTGATCTCGATGATCAAGAACATCGTACCTGATAAGGTGCGTATCCCGGTGTTCATCGTGGTTATCGCATCGTTTGTGACCATCATCGAGATGCTGATGAAGGCCTACGTTCCATCACTCTACGCATCACTCGGTGTGTTTATTCCGCTTATCGTGGTGAACTGTATCATCTTGGGTCGTGCTGAGGCCTTCGCCTCAAAGAACGGTATCGTAGACTCTGCGTTGGATGGTATCGGTATTGGCTTGGGCTTTACGCTCTCGCTTACGGCCATCGGTGCTGTGCGTGAGATTCTCGGTGCAGGCTCAATCTTTGGCTACACGTTCGCTGGCGACGTGATGCCACTCCTCTTCATCCTTGCACCTGGAGGCTTCCTTGTGCTTGGTTACTTGATGGTATTGTTTAACAAATTAGCAAAACGATAAAGATGGTAGAGACAAATATTTCTAAAGAGGTCATCCAGGGTTTTGTGGATGGTACGATCAGCGTTGAGTCGATCACCCTCTTCGCCGTTGTCATCGGTGCAATCTTCGTTAACAATGTCGTTCTGTCGCAGTTCTTGGGTATCTGCCCATTCCTCGGTGTGTCGTCGAAGGTAGAGACATCGCTGGGTATGGGTATGGCCGTAACCTTCGTTATGGCACTCTCGTCGATTGTTACCTGGGCTTTGCAGAACTACATCTTGGTGCCATTCGACATCGTCTATATGCAGACTATTGTCTTCATCCTCGTTATCGCTGCCCTCGTGCAGATGGTCGAGATTGTACTCAAGAAGGTATCTCCATCGCTCTATCAGGCTCTCGGTATCTTCTTGCCACTTATCACTACGAACTGTGCTGTGCTTGGTGTTGCGATCATCGCTGTGCAGAAGGATTTTGACCTACTCACCACCGTTGTCTACTCGGTGTCTATCGCCGTGGGCTTCGCTATTGCATTGGTGCTCTTTGCTGGTATCCGCGAACGTCTCGAGACCGAGGATGTTCCTGAGGGTATGCGTGGTGTGCCTATCGCACTTATCACCGCAGGCTTGCTTGCAATGGCCTTTATGGGCTTTGCCAACGTAGTGCCTCTCCCATAACGAGGAGTACACACATAGAAAATGGATGTCCGATGGACATCCATTTTCTATGTGCAAGTAACCTTGTTTGACAACTTCTACTTGGTTGTGTAAATCAAATACTCGAGCTCGCCCATAAGGCCTCGCTGAGCCTCCTCGGGAGCGTAGAGGGCAAAGACGATAGTCTTGATTGTCTGCGACTCCTCATCGAGGGTTGAGAAGCTAACAAATGGGCCACCCATCTGGTCGAACGTAACCTCCCAGCAGCCACGCATCTCATACCAGGTGCGGTCGTTGATTTCTAGTTCGCTCCAGTAGATAGGTGCTGTCTGGCTGATGGTCATATAGGCACCTGGCCTTGTGCTATGTACCACGGCGAGCTTATTGATAAGCATACGCTCCAACCACTCGCCAGTGAGGTCAGAAGGGTCGGTGTACTGCGATTCGAAGGCAAAGATATATTGTGCCTTCTTCTCATAATCACGCATAAACCACAGAAGGCTACGATCGCCACTATTAGCACGCTTGAAGCCCGCGGGGATGTGCATCTCGATGCCAATATGGTCGTTAAGTGCCTCGATGAGCTTAGGGGTACTGCTACGACGACTGCTTGAAAGGGTGCGGTTACGCTCGCCAATCTCGAATAAGCCACATATCTCACCACCATAGGCCTCGAGATACTGCTCTGCTGCCTCGGCACTTGGAACGTTGAGCGTCACGACAGTCTGTGGACGTGAATAGACATTGTCTGCAACCGACAACGAGGGCTCGGTGTTTGCAGCATTGATATTTATCGAGAGTATGTTTGCATACTTACGCTCCATATCGCTAACCATTCGAGGACTCTTATGGTCAACAATATAGAAGTAGCTTTCAGGGCGTGGTAGACCGAGCACACGAGCACCAAGCGTGCGGTAGACAACAGAGTCAACACCTCCACTCCACGCCTCGTCATCGCAGATAACAAAGACCTCGTAGGGCATACCGATAGAGGTCTTAGCGGGCTGCTGAGGCTTAACAGTACAGCCGACAAAAGAGAGGGCAAAGACAAGTGTTGCAATAATGGATATAAATGTACGTTTCATAGTTGTAAGGTTTTACATCGTAATAACAAATTGCGGGCAACAACATCGTTGCACTATACAAAGGTAGCCATATTTTTCAAATTGCGAAAAAAAAGTTATTTTTGCACTCGGTATGCTGCACAAGTAGCGAGTAAAATATGCGTATAAAACCCGGAAACATATTTCGACGACTCTTCAAGGGTGCTGTGTGGGAGATGGACGACCCCGAGGGGTTGTACCTCACCTTCGACGATGGTCCTACGCCAGGTGTCACAGAGTGGATACTCAACACCCTCGACCGCTACGACGCTAAGGCAACATTCTTCGTGTTGGGCAAAAATGTGGAGCTATACCCCGACCTCTACGAGATGATTCTCGAGCGAGGACACAAGGTGGGCAACCACACCTATTCGCACCAAAAGGGTTGGGGAATGTCGGTGGAACGCTACATCGAGGATGTCGACCTTGCGGGCGATATGGTCCATAGCGAGCTCTTCCGCCCACCCTACGCTCAGATAACACCTACGCAGCTACGCACCGTGTCACAACGCTACCGCGTGGTAATGTGGAGTGTCCTAAGCCGCGACTACAATCGCCATCTATCGCCCAAGAAGTGCCTCCGCGGCACGCTCAAAGGTCTGCGTGGTGGCGACATCATCTCGCTGCACGACAGTGCTAAATCGTTTAGAAACACAAGCTATGTCCTTCCGCAGCTCCTTCGCAAGGCTCGCGAGATGGGCCTCGAGTGTAAAATCCTAGAGTTATAACTATGAATATCGTCGTTGCCATAACTGGAGCCAGCGGTGCTATCTACGCCCGCGAGTGCCTCGATCTTCTACTGGCCAATAGTAGCGTGGAGCGTATCGCACTTATCTGCAGCGATAATGCTGTGGGCGTTGCGGCACACGAGGGTGTTACACTACCCGATAGTGAGCGTATTGAGCGATACTCAAACGACGATATGTGGTCGTCAGTGGCGAGTGGCTCGGCACGTTGGGACGCGATGATCGTTGTGCCAGCAACGATGGGCACAGTAGGACGTATCGCTGCGGGCATATCGCAGTCGCTTATTGAGCGTGCTGCCGACGTAATGCTCAAGGAGCGTCGTAGGCTCGTTCTCGTTGTCCGCGAAGCACCCTACTCGCTTATCCACCTTCGCAATATGACAACCGTTACTGAGGCTGGCGGCATCATCATTCCCGCCTCGCCCTCGTTCTACTTCAAACCTCAGGACATAGAGAGCCTAACACTGACAATCAGCACCCGAGCAATCGAACTCCTCGGCCTCACGGTTGCTCACCCACACTGGGGCGAATAGAGAAGAGATACATATATATAATAATATGAGTTATCCGCTGGATAACTCATATATTTTACTTTTGGGATAGGTCGAGAATGACCCATTATCACAAGAGATAGATTTGGAGTCAGAAGAGTGACGAGTGCACACTCAGCAAAAATGCCGTCATTGGGTAGTACTTGACGTACATCCCATTGACGGCATTTTTTGTTAGGGGCCGGCAATCGACCCCATATCACTTCAAAGCGTTAGTCCTTGAGCTTAGCAGCGAGGAACTCACGATTGAGTCGAGCAATGTGAGCGATAGAGATTGACTTAGGACACTGAGCCTGGCAAGCACCTGTGTTAGTACAGTTACCGAAACCGAGCTCATCCATCTTAGCAACCATCGCCTTAGCACGGCGAGCACCCTCAACCTTACCCTGTGGCAACTTAGCGAGTGACGATACGCGTGCAGCAACGAACAACATTGCAGAACCGTTCTTACAAGTTGCAGCACAAGCACCACAACCTACACAAGCAGCTGCGTCCATTGACTCGTCAGCATCAGCCTTAGGAATTGGAATAGCGTTACCATCAGGTACTGAGTTAGTACGTACTGAGATAAAACCACCAGCCTGCAAAATCTTATCGTAAGCACCGCGGTCTACAACGAGGTCACGGATTACTGGGAATG
>JAFYSI010000030.1 GCA_017559425.1 Alistipes sp. | reverse complement strand
CACTTAACTGAGGCGCCTTCTACTACAGGTGCACCTACCTTAACCTGACCGTCGTTGTCTACAAGCAGGACTTTGTCGAAGCTCAAAGATGAGTTTTCCTCACCCTGGAGACGGTGAACATAGAGCTTACGACCCTTCTCAGCCTTAAACTGCTGACCTGCGATCTCTACTATTACGTACATTTAATCTAAAAATTGTAATGTTTAGCGGGGCAAAGATACGAACATTTTTCCGATTAGCAATACTTCGCATAACTTTTTTTCAATAATTATGGCACACTTTTCGCCCAAGGCTATACGTTTATATAAGAAAGGGTACAAAATCACCACAGAGAGCCTTGGAAAATTTAATTTTGCACCCTTGCACAATTCGAATATTTTCGCTAACTTTACATAGTAAAACAAACGGTTGCCAAAACCCCAGCCTATGATTATTGACCAGAGCATCAGAGAATATCTCCTCCCCGAGCAATTCAACGCCGCCGTGCGTGCCGGAGCCGCCATTATGAAGATCTACAAGCATAGCAACGACTACGACATAACGCTCAAGAGCGACCATACGCCAATAACCATTGCCGACCGCCAAGCACACCTGAAAATCAAGGAGTCGCTGGGCAAGACACGCATTCCGATCCTCTCGGAGGAGGGTCGACAAATGCTCTACGACGAGCGTCGCAACTGGGAGCTATTCTGGCTTGTAGACCCACTCGACGGCACGGTAGAGTTCATCAAGGGCAACAACGAGTTCACCGTCAACATCGCACTTATGGAGAACAACATCTGCGTGAGTTCGGTGATCTATGTCCCCTACTACCACAAGATGTACATTGCCGTGAAGGGCTATGGTGCCTGGGTTATGGAGGGTGTGGAACCTGACGACGAGGCACAATATAGCTATGCCGACATAGATAGCAGTATGCGTCGTCTGCCCATCACGGAACGTGCACACAAAGGCTTCCGCGTGGCGGTGTCGCGATCGCATCAAACAGCTGAGACTCACCAACATATAGACACACTTAGAGAGCAGCATCCCGACCTCGAGATCGTCGAGCAGGGCAGCTCCTACAAGTTCTGCCTACTGGCTGAGGGGTATGTCGACTACTACATCCGCACAACCACTACATCAGAGTGGGATACTGCAGCAGGCGAGTTGATTCTCGCCGAGTCGGGAGGTGTCACCAAAGCATATCCGAGTGGCGAGCCACTCGGATACAACAAGGAGGTCTTAGACAACCCTTGGTTTGTGGCAAGAAGATAGATTAAACGTGATTTCGGGGCAGCGTAGCGAGGTGCTACAGTGCCCCGAAACTATGTTCTGAGCTCAGTAAAAGTGCTGAAATGGGCGAAAAAGAGGAATTTTTTCAATATTTTTCCAATTCGTACCAATATTCCGTGAGTTCTTTGTATCTTTGCCATTATTTTATAATGAATTTTTATGGCACATCGTAGTGGTTTTGTAAATATCATCGGTAATCCGAATGTCGGCAAGTCGACGCTAATGAATCAACTCGTGGGCGAGAAGCTCTCGATTATCACCTCTAAGGCACAGACCACGCGTCACCGCATTATGGGTATTGTCAATGGCGAGGACTTCCAGATTGTATACTCCGACACCCCAGGTATCCTCAAGCCTAACTACAAGCTTCAGGAGAAGATGATGAAGTTTGTACGTGGAGCCATCACCGATGCCGACGTATTGCTCTATGTGACTGACACCGTGGAGGATAGCGACCGCTCGGCAGATATCATCGAGAAGGTAAACCTCTCGGGAATCCCCACAATCGTGGTAATCAACAAGGTAGACCTCACAACACCCGACAAGCTCATTGCCCTTGTCGAGAAGTGGCAGGCACTCATCCCTAATGCCATCGTCGCCCCCTGCTCAGCAAAGGAGAACTTCAACGTGGAGGGCGTCTTCAACCTCATCCTCGAGCGTCTGCCCGAGGGCGAGCCATTCTATCCAAAGGATACACTTACTGACAAGACTCTTCGCTTCTTTGCCTCGGAGATCATCCGCGAGAAGATCCTCTTGAACTACGACAAGGAGATACCATACTCGTGCGAGATTGCCATCGAGAGCTACAAGGAGGAGCCTACGATCGACCGAATCTCGGCGACAATCTTCGTTGCCCGCAACTCGCAGAAGGGCATCGTCATCGGCCATAAGGGCGAGCGTCTCAAGCGTGTTGGTCAGGCTGCACGCCACGACCTCGAGGCATTCCTCGGCAAGAAGGTATTCCTTGAGCTCTATGTAAAAGTTATGGAGGATTGGCGAAACAACGACAATCAGCTCAAGCGTTTCGGCTACGAGCTCGAGTAATAATTCCCCACGTTTAGACGTTTAGAGCAGAAAAGGCTGGTATGAAGAGGTATATTGTTGCTATTGTTATGTTGCTTGCTCTCGCACTCCCTGCGAGGGTTGAGGCACAGTATAACCGCAACTATATCTACTGGATGGGCCAGCAGAAGATGGTCAACAACAACTACCACGAGGCCATCGAGATTCTCAACGTGCTGCTGCGTTACGACGCTCGCGACTTCGATGCCTACTTCCTTCGTGGCATTGCCAAGTACAACCTCGACGACCTGCTCGGTGCCGACAGCGACTTCTCACGTGCCGTGGAGCTTAACCCTGTATTCACAGGAGCATTCTACTATCGTGCCATAACACGCTCACGTTTGGGTAATTACGACGACGCCCTTAGCGACTTCCGACAAGCCATAGAGCTTCGCCCCGACCTACCAGACCCATACTATAGCCGTGGCGTGACGCGACTTCTTAATCAGCAGTTCGAGGCCGCCATTGCCGACTTCGACCTCTTCATCCGCTTCGAGAAACGCCACGTTGCGGCATATATCAACCGCGGCATCAGCTACCTAAACCTCAAGGATACCACCAGGGCATACGAAAACTTTGAGCTGGCCATACGCACCAACCGCGAAGAGCCCGAGGCATACAACCGTCGTGGTGCTCTACTTATGGCACAGGAGCGTTTCGAGGAGGCTGTCGACGACTTTGACCGTGCTATCGCGTGCGACTCATCGTACCTCCCCGCCTTCTTCAACCGAGCACTCGTCAACGACCAGCTCGACCGCCCTATGCTCTCGATTAGTGACCTCGACCACGTCATCAAGCTCGACTCGATGAGCACCATCGGCTACTTCAACCGAGCACTCATCCGCTTCGACATTGGTGACTACAACCGTGCCCTCGAGGATTTCAACATCGTGGCACAGCTATCACCAGATAATGTGCTTGTATACTACAACCGTGCATTGCTGCACACTCGTCTGGGTAACATTACAGCAGCCATCAATGACTATAGTCGTGCAATCGAGCTATACCCCGACTTTGCAAATGCCTACCTCAACCGAAGCCTTCTACGTCGCTCGCAGCGTGACCTGCGTGGTGCCGAAAGCGACGAGCGTACGGCACACCGTAAGATTGCCGAGCACCGTTCACGCCTCAATGAGTCATCCTCAGGGTCGATATTTGCCGATACCACAGAGCGTTTCGACAAGCTCCTCTCACTCGAGAGTAAACTTGTAGAGCGTAACTTCGAGCGTATAGCATCACGCACAACAGCTGAGGCTAACGACTTAGCACTCATCCCGATGTTTAGATTTACACTCATCGCCCAGGATAGCAGCAAGGTGGACCGTCGTCTGCACCGCTTCAACACGCAGCGTGTACGTGACTTCCACGACAAGATCAACAACCCGCTACTACGCCTCGACTGCCGCCAGTGTAACATCTCGCCTGACTCGCTTATTGTCATCGACCGCGAGATAGAGTCGAAGCTCCACGCTGAGGTGTCGCCAAACTGGATAACACTCTTCGAGCGAGGTATCAGCCAAGCACTCATCAAGCAGTATACAAGCTCGGTGAATACACTCGGCGAGGCTATACAGCTCAACCCATCGAATCCGTTCCTCTATCTCAACCGTGCTACCACTCGTGCCGAGATGATCGACTTTATATCGTCGATGGACGACAGCTACCATAGCGTATCATTCGACTCCGACCCAGCTAAGAGGCTGCATAACCACTCAAAGCGAACATATAGCTACGATGAGGCTATCGAGGATATCAACAAGGCAATAAAGCTCTACCCCGAGTTTGCAGAAGCATACTACAACCGTGCTAACTTATTGGCCATCTCGGGCGATCTTCCCGCCGCCTATGACGACTACACACGAGCCATTGAGCTCGACCCAGAGCTCGGCGAGGCGTACTATAACCGTGGCCTTGTGCAGATATTTATGAAGGATACACGCAAGGGATGTATGGACCTCTCAAAGGCTGGCGAACTGGGCATCGCTGCCGCCTACGACCTACTCAAAGAGTTCCACATCGCGGAGCACTAACAGCAGAACTAAAGAAATCATTTTATTATAAACCTAAACAAAAGTTATTATGACTCAAACAATTCAACGAAAGCTCAACGACTCGGCATTTGCACGTTGGGCAGCGGTAATCCTCATCTCGCTGATGATGTTCTTCGCCTATATGTTCGTGGACATCCTCTCGCCAATGAAGGATAACCTCGAGACAGCATTGGGCTGGTCAAGTACCACTTACGGCACATACGGTGCTTCGGAGTACTTCCTCAATGTATTCTTCTTCTTCCTAATCTTCGCAGGTATCATCCTCGACAAGATGGGCATTCGCTTCACTGGTCTCTTGTCAGCCTCATTGATGGTTATCGGTGCAGCTATCAAGTTCTACGCTGTTAGCGACTTGTTCGTAGGTTCGGCTCTCGACACCACACTCACCAACTTGGGTATTATGCGTCTCCCAGGTTCAGCACTCTTGGCCTGTGTAGGCTTTATGATCTTCGGTTGCGGCTGTGAGATGGCTGGTACAACAGTGTCAAAGGCTATTGCTAAGTGGTTCAAGGGCAAGGAGAT
>JAFYSI010000029.1 GCA_017559425.1 Alistipes sp. | reverse complement strand
CAAGCATATTGTATTTTGCCGCTATCTCAGCTACGTCGTAGACAAACTCCACCATCTCCTGGTCGTCACGGTCGAGGAAGTCTACCTTCCAGCCCTTGACGCCGAGCTCGGAGTAGTGCTTGCATAGGCCCTCGATATCGCGGTTTAGTGCCCAGTAGCCCGCCCAAAGGATAATGCCCACGTTACGCTCAGCAGCATAGTCCACGAGCTCCTTGATATCAATCTCTGGCACAACCTGCATAAGGTCGGCAGCGAGATTTACCGACCAGCCCTCGTCGAGAATTACGTACTCGATACCGTAGCGTGAGGCGAAGTCGATATAATACTTATATGTGTCATTGTTGATGCCTACCTTGAAGTCGACACCCTCAAGGCCCCAGTCGTTCCACCACTCCCAGGCCACCTTGCCAGGCTTAATCCACGAGGTATCCTCCAAGCGGCAATCGTCGGCAAGATACCATACGAGGTTGTTATTGGCAATCTCTCTATCCTCATTACCCATAGCCACAACTCGCCAAGGGAAGGTGCGTGCTCCGTGGCACTCGGCGATATAGTCGTGACGTGACTTTACCATACCCTGCAACATATTGTGTCCACCCTGCTCTACCTCCTTGGGGCGTGGCGCAAACTCGGTATCGAGCACACCGTTGCCATCGCGATTCGAGAGGAACATACCTGGATAATCTTCAAGGTTAGCCTCTGATATCCACAACTTTACATCGTCTCGCTCGACAACGATAGGGGCAAAAATCAGACGTCGCCAGTCAATATCCTTGAGTGCTGTGTGGGTATATGTATTCTCGAACGATGTTTCGTATTGCGTTGCGTAGTCCGGCGTTGCATTGGGACGGAAGTTGACGTATGGAATCCACGCCATATCATCCTCGTTGAACGTGAACTCTGCCAGCTCGTCGATAACCTTATACTCGCCCTCAATATTTGAGATAAAGCGGTAGGCAACACCATCGTAGTAGGAGCGAATCTCAACGCTATAGTCACCAAAGTTGACCACAGCACCGCTATACCACGAGTCATAGTTGCCGTAATCCCCACCATCACTTCGCCTGATTCGTGCACTCTTAATGCCCTCGCCCCAGACACCTCGGTCGGTGATCATAGTAAGGCGTGAGGGAGCAACAACCTCCTTATCACCGAGGTGTGCCGACCAACGCAGAGTGCCATCGCTCCAATCGAGAGTGATAGTGCTACCATTTCGCTTGTCGAAACATACGCTCACATCCTTATAACCATAGGCAAAACCTACGGTAAGCAACAGCATAGTTAATATAGTAAACAGTTTTCTCATAGCTCATTAACCCAATAAAATTACCTCTTCTCGGCAGTAGAGAGTAGGCCGCAAGCAGCCTCTATATCCTCGCCACGCGAAGCACGCAACGTAGTCTGAATGCCACGCTTTGTGAGCGTGTCACGGAACTCGATAATCTTCTCTAACTCAGGTGAGAAGAATGGCGAGTCGGGAATCTTATGGAAGCGGATAAGGTTGATACGACACTTGATGCCATCGAGCAATCGCGAAAGCTCCTTGATGTGGCGGAACGAGCAGTTCATACCCTCAAGCACAATATACTCGAACGAGACACGTCGCTGGTGCGTGAAGTCGTAGCGACGCAAGATGTCGCAGACCTCCCTGATAGAGTACGAGTTTTCGATAGGCATAATCTCCTTACGCTCCTCGGGGAATGGGTTATGAAGCGACACGGCGATATGGACCTTCGACTCGTCGAGAAGTCGTGACAGCGTGCGAGCAACACCCGCAGTAGAAACGGTAATGCGTGTTGGCGACCAGGCCATACCCCACTCCGAGGTGAGAATGTCGAGCGTACGCATCAGGTTGTCGATATTGTCCAATGGCTCACCCATACCCATAAATACAATGTTTGTAAGCTTGTCTCGCTCAGGGATGGATAACACCTGGTTAATAATCTCTGTAGCAGATAGATGGTGACGGAAACCCATACGGCCAGTAGCACAGAATTTGCACCCCATCTTGCATCCTGCCTGCGACGATACGCAGAGCGTCATACGCTCGCCATCGGGGATAAGTGCCGACTCGATATACTCGCCCTGGGATGTGCGGAAGAGATACTTCTTCGTGCCATCGGCCGATGTCGAGACCTTCAGAGGTGCCGACAATCCGAGCTCGCAATGCTCCTTGAGACGCTCACGAGCCACCTTCGAGAGGTTGGTCATAGCGTCGATATCGGTAACAAAACGTGTATATAGCCATCCCGCAATCTGCTTAGCGGCAAAGCGTGGAAGTTCAAGTTCCTCACAGAGAGCCTTCAACGTGTCGAGCGAAGCTCCGTAGAGTTGTGGTTTTATGGTCTTAGTCATAGGCCTTTAGCTACAATATTGCCTACAAAATTAATAAAAATAAAATATTTTTCTGTCCAAAGTGATATTTTTTGAGAATTTATGTATATCTTTGCGTAGTGTAGTATGCGTATATCACGCGTATACGATTGCACATTACTTGCTAAGTAATTAAAAACTAAAAAATTAACTATAAATGGAGATTAAGAAATCACCTAAAGCAGATCTCGAGAACAAAAAGATGCTCTTTTTGGAGATCGGTCTTGTAATCGCACTCGCAGTATGTGGTGCAGCATTGGCTTTCAACACTAAGCCCGAACCAGAGCCTTACGCACCTCCAAAGCAGGATGTTCGTGAGCAGGAGTTCGAGATGGATCGTACCGTTCAGGAGCAGGAGCAGCAGCAGCCAGAGCAGCAGAAGGCTAAGACTCAGGTGCTTGCAGACGTGCTCACAATCGTATCAAACGATACTAAGATTGAGACCCCAGACTTGTTGTTCTCTGACGATGCTTCAGCATTCGACGACTTCGAGTTCGAGGTAGAGGAGGTTGTTGAGACTATCGTGGAGGAGGAGATCTTCGTAACTGCCGAGGAGATGCCTACATTCCAGGGTGGTGACCTCTCAAAGTTCCGTAACTGGGTACAGTCGAACGTTAAGTATCCACAGATCGCCCTCGAGAATGGTATCCAGGGTAACGTGGTTATCAAGTTCGTCGTTGAGAAGGATGGTAAACTCTCTAACATCCAGGTGCTTCAGTCTCCAGATAAGACTTTGGCTGATGCAGCTGTTCAGGTGCTTCAGAAGTCACCAAAGTGGAAGCCTGGTAAGCAGCGTAACAAGCCTGTGCGTGTTACCTACACTTTGCCTGTATCGTTCAAGATTGCTCAGTAACGATCCACGACATAAAATCGAGGGGTTCCGCTTTTCAAGTGGCACCCCTTGTTTATATATACACCAAATGACCGACAACGATCGTTGCATAGCTTTTGCTCCTGCGACAATCTTAAGGCCAAACATTTTGTAATACCTATTATATATAGATGAAAGAGGAGACACAGAAAGATAGTATTAAGCGTCGACAAGGCGAGCCTCAACCCACCGTCGAGGAGCGTGAGACTCGTGCCGTGCTTGTGGCTGTCATCCGCGATAGCCAAAATCCCGACACTGCACACGAGTATCTCGACGAGCTCGAGTTCTTGGCCGAGACAGCAAACATACGTAGCGTAAAGCGTTTCACGCAGCGACTCCCCCAGCCACTCTCAAAGATCTATGTGGGCCCTGGTAAGCTCGAGGAGATAGCACTATGGTGCAAGGAGAACGAGATCGACATCGCCATCTTCGACGATGAGCTCTCTCCAGCACAGACACGCAACATCGAGCAGGCAATGCCTTGCAAGGTGATGGACCGCACACGCCTTATTCTCGACATCTTTATGTCGAGAGCACAGACAGCATATGCAAAGACACAGGTAGAGTTGGCACATAACGAGTATATGCTCCCACGCCTTACAGGTATGTGGACCCACCTTGAGCGTCAGCGTGGTGGTACGGGTACTCGTGGTGGTGCTGGTGAGCGTGAGATCGAGACCGACCGCCGTATTGTGCGTAACCGCATTACAAAACTCAAGGAGGATCTCAAGAAGATCGACAGACAGATGGCCGTACAGCGTTCTAACCGCGGACAGATGGTGCGTGTGGCACTCGTGGGATATACCAACGTGGGTAAGTCGACACTTATGAACCTACTATCGAAGAGCGAGGTATTTGCCGAGAATAAACTCTTCGCTACACTCGACACCACAGTGCGTAAGGTGGTCTTCGACAACCTGCCATTCTTGATGTCCGACACCGTAGGTTTCATCCGCAAGCTCCCTACAGAGCTTATCGAGTCGTTCAAATCGACACTCGACGAGGTGCGTGAGGCAGACCTACTGTTGCACGTTGTCGGCATCTCGCATCCAGGCTTCGAGGATCAGATTACCGTTGTCAAGCAGACGCTTGCCGACATTGGTGCTGGCGACAAGCCTACATTCTTGATTTTCAACAAGATTGATGCCTACACATACACTCCCAAGGAGGAGGACGACCTAACACCTGTAACCAAGGAAAACCTCTCGCTCGACGACCTCAAGAAGAGCTGGATTGCCAAGGCAAACACTCCTTGCATCTTCATCTCGGCACGCGAGAAGATTGGCGTAGATAAGCTCCGCTCAGATCTCTACGGTATGGTTCGTGAGATTCACGCGGGACGCTATCCATTCAACAACTTCCTATACTAAACCTTGACAGCTAAACCGTACAACTATGATAAAGATTCTGAATACCGAGAATACTATTCTCAACAAGTTCCTCGCCCAGATGCGAGACAAGGAGATTCAGCGTGACTCTATGCGTTTTCGTCGCAATATGGAGCGTGTAGGTGAGATTATGGCCTATGAGATCTCGAAGACTCTAAGTTATAGAACGCGTATGGTCGAGACGCCACTTGGAGTGGCTGCTGTCGAGGAGATTGACGACAAGATTGTTGTTGCAACAATCCTCCGTGCGGGACTCCCATTCCACCAAGGCTTCCTCAACTTCTTTGACGATGCTGAGAGTGGCTTCGTGTCGGCATACCGCAAGGGTCGTCCCGATGGCTCATTTATCGTCGATGTGGAGTATGTCGCTACATCGTCACTCACGGGCAAGACCCTTATCCTTGTCGACCCACTGCTCTCGACAGGAACATCGCTGATGCTTGTCTACGATGCCCTCGTGCGTCGTGCTGGCGAGCCTGAGCATACCCACTTTGCCGCAGTCTTTGCCTCAGAGGAGGGTGTCGACTATGTGAAGCGACACATCAACCCTTCGAAGTACACCCTCTGGTGTGCCGCTGTCGACGAGGAGCTCACGTCAAAATCTTACATCGTGCCAGGCGTGGGCGATGCTGGCGACTTGGCCTATGGCGAGAAGCTATAACAAAAAAAGATAGTTAACATTTTAAAACAGAATAAGATATGAAGTATGCAATAATCTCTACCGAGAAGGGAGATATGAAGGCTGAGCTCTATGCTAACGAGACGCCTATCACTGTTGATAACTTTGTGAAGCTCGCTGAGAGCCACTTCTACGATGCCCTTACATTCCACCGCGTGATTCCAGATTTCGTGATCCAGGGTGGCTGTCCATTGGGCAATGGTGCAGGTGGTCCAGGCTACACCATCCCTTGCGAGACTCGTGCCGAGCGTCAGTACCACGACCGTGGCGTGCTCTCTATGGCTCACCGTGGTCCTAACACTGGTGGCTCACAGTTCTTCATCTGCCACAACCGTATGAACACCCAGCACCTCGATGGAGTGCACACCTGCTTCGGTAAGGTTGTTGAGGGTGTCGATGTTATCGACGACATTCGTCCTGGCGATCTTATCCTCTCAATCACCATTGTTGAGGAGTAAACCTATTGTGCTGTGAAGGATATTAGACCACTCTTTGATTACGACACTCAGGGACCCCTCTACATTGCGGGTCCCTGCAGTGCCGAGAGTCGTGAGCAGGTGCTCACGGCAGCTGCTGGTGTAGCTGCCGCAGGCATAAAGACGTTTCGTGCAGGTGTGTGGAAGCCACGCACCAAGCCAGGACTATTTGAGGGTATCGGTGCACCCGCCCTCGAGTGGCTCGCCGAGGCAAAACGCACCTATGGCCTAAATATCATCACCGAGGTGGCAACACCCGACCACCTTGAGGCAGCACTCAAAGCTGGTATCGATGGCGTGTGGATTGGTGCTCGCACCACCACCAACCCCTTTGCTATGCAGCAGATTGCCGACGCCCTCGAGGGTGCCGAGACAACAGTGCTGGTGAAAAATCCCGTTATCCCTGACGTAAACCTCTGGATAGGGGCTATCGAACGTATATATAATAGTGGTGTTCGCAGCATCGCTGCTGTGCACCGCGGCTTCGGCACACATCAGGCAACAATGCATCGTAACGACCCACACTGGTCAGTGCCTATCGAACTTCACCGCCTTCTACCACAGATGACCATCCTCTCTGACCCGAGCCATATCGGCGGACGCAGAGAGCTTATCGCTCCACTCTCACAGCAGGCTCTTGACCTCGGCTTTGAGGGTCTTATGGTGGAGTGCCACCCTGAGCCAGACACTGCCCTCAGCGATGCTTCACAGCAAGTGACACCCGAGCAGCTTGGCGAGATATTGAAGAGTCTCGCTTGGCGACGTACGCCCGTTGATGCCGACTCGCTACGCGATTATCGACTCCATATCGACTCTATTGATAGCCGCCTCATCGAGCTTTTGGCCGAGAGGATGGAGGTAGCACGAGGCATTGGAGAGCTAAAACGCCGCCACGGAATGGCCATTGTGCAACGCGAACGCTTCAATAAGCTCTTGGAGTCGGCAGAAAATCGAGCAACGTCGATAGGCCTATCTACAACCTTTATCCATCAGATTTTCAGTGCAATACACGAGGAGTCAGTACGTCAACAGGTTGATGAGGTGAAAAAAAAATAAAAAAAAGTTGCGGAAAATATTGCAGAATTAAAAAAATGTAGTACCTTTGCACTCGCAATCCAGCAAACTGCGGAAATAGCTCAGTTGGTAGAGCACAACCTTGCCAAGGTTGGGGTCGCGAGTTCGAGTCTCGTTTTCCGCTCAAAATTAGGCAATTGCGAGAGTGATTGTCTTTTTTTATGCCAAACTATGGCAGTTCTCAACATAT
>JAFYSI010000028.1 GCA_017559425.1 Alistipes sp. | reverse complement strand
TTAACGACCTTATCATAGAGGTTGATGGCGGTATCTCGGCCTCTAACTCTCGCCTCTTGTTCGACGCAGGTGCTGAGGCATTGGTTGCAGGCAGTTCTGTATTTGGTGCAGAGAATCCTGAGCAGGCAATCGTCGATATGCTTAACTCATAATTCTCTCTATGATATCGCTTGATAACCTATCTATAAGCTACGGAGGCTGGACTCTGTTCGACGGCATATCGTTTATGGTTAACCCCAAGGACCGCATTGGCCTTGTGGGTAAGAATGGTGCGGGCAAGACCACCCTACTACGCACAATCACCGGCGAGCAGCAGCCCACAGAGGGTGCTGTTACTATCAATGGTGATTGTACTATCGGCTACCTTCCGCAGCAGATGCGTGTGGCCGACACCACCTCGCTCATCGCCGAGACTGCCAAGGCCTTCGAGGAGGTGCTCCGCATTGAGGCCGACATCGAGCGTCTCACAACTGAGATTGGCTCACGCACCGACTATGAGAGCGAGGAGTACGCCGAGCTTATCCACCGCCTTAACGACTGCAACGACCGCTACCACATTCTCGGTGGCGACACTCGTGATGCCGACATTGAGCGTACGTTGCTTGGCCTGGGATTCAAGCGTACAGACTTTGAGCGTCCTACACGCGAATTCTCGGGAGGCTGGCGTATGCGTATTGAGCTTGCAAAGCTCTTGTTGCGTCGTCCTTCAATCTTCCTTCTTGATGAGCCTACCAACCACCTCGACATCGAGAGTATTCAGTGGTTGGAGGAGTACCTCAAGAGCTACAACGGAGCAGTACTGCTCATATCGCACGATAGAGCATTCTTGGACAACGTGACCAACCGCACCATCGAGATATCGCTGGGCAAGGCTTACGACTACAAGGTGCCATATTCGAAGTATGTAGAGCTGCGTGCCGAGCGTCGTGCTCAGCAGATGGCAGCATACGAGAACCAGCAGCGACTAATCGAGAAAACAGAGGAGTTTATCGAGAAGTTCCGCTACAAGCCTACAAAGAGCAATCAGGTGCAATCACGCATCAAGCAGCTCGAGAAGCTCGACCGCATCGAGGTCGACGAGGAGGATTTGTCACGTCTCAACATCAAGTTCCCTCCAGCACCCCGCACAGGCCAGATTGTGGCCGACGTGAAGGAGGTGGGCAAGGCCTTTGATACAAAGCGAATCTTCTCGGGTGCTGAGTTTGTAATCGAGCGAGGACAGAAGATAGCCCTAGTAGGTCGTAATGGCGAGGGTAAGACCACCTTTGCCAGAATGCTCATTGGCGAGCTTGAGCCTACAGAGGGCGAGATTAAGCTCGGAGCAAACGTCAACATCGGCTACTACGCACAGAATCAGGACGACCTGATGGATGGCGAGTTTACGGTATTCGACACGCTCGATCGTGTGGCCGTAGGAGATATTCGCACTCGCCTTAGAGATATCCTCGGTGCCTTCCTCTTCCGTGGCGAAGATATCGACAAGAAGGTCAAGGTACTCTCTGGTGGTGAGCGTTCACGCCTTGCAATGGCACGTCTGATGCTTGAACCATACAACCTACTAATCCTCGACGAGCCTACCAACCATATGGATATGCGTTCGAAGGATATCTTGAAAAGTGCACTGCAGAAGTACGATGGTACAGTTGTCGTTGTGTCACACGACCGTGAGTTCCTCGATGGCCTTGTTGACCGCATCTATGAGTTCCGCGACGGTGGCGTAAGAGAGTATCTCGGCGACATCTGGTACTTCCTCGAGAAGCGAAAGGTTGAGTCGTTGCAAGAGATTGAATATAAGGATCGTCCTGCAACAAGCGACAAGGCTGGCGAGATGCCTTCGGCAGGTAAGATGACCTACGAGCAGAAGAAGGAACAGGAGAAGCAGCTACGCAAATTACGCAAGGCCGTGGAGAGTGTCGAGCAGGAGTTGGCAGAGGTCGAAAAGGAGATTGCCGAGTACGACAACCGCTTTGCCACAGCCACAGAGTACAACGCCGACGACTATACCAAATACGACGCACTAAAGCAGCGTTACGACCACCTTATGCACGAGTGGGAGAAGGCTTCGTACGAGCTTGAGATTACAGAGCAAAATTAAGAATCAGACAATATGGAAAACATTATTTTTGGCATTCGCCCCGTTGCTGAGGCTATCGAGGCACGAAAGCAGATTGAGCGTATCTATGTTAAGAAGGGTGCTGATGGTCAGCTTATGAACGACCTTAAGGACCTTATGGCACGCCACCACATTCGTTACCAGGAGGTACCTATTGAGAAACTCAACCGCCTCACACGCGGCAATCACCAGGGCGTAGTGGCTCAGATTGCAGCCATCGAGTACGTGGAGCTTAACGACATCTTGGAGCGTGTGCCCGAGGATGAGACCCCTCTTATCGTGGTATTCGACGGCGTTACCGACGTACGCAACTTTGGCGGTATTGCCCGCTCAGCAGAGTGTGCTGGTGCTCACGGCCTTATCACTCCATTGAAGAACTCTGCACCAGTAAATGGCGATGCTATTCGCTCATCGGCTGGTGCGTTGAACAACATCCCTGTGTGCCGCGTAGGCTCTATCCGCAACACCCTTAAGACCCTACAAACTGAGGGCTTCCAGGTAGTTGCAGCAACTGAGAAGAGTACAAAACTGCTCTACGACGCTGACCTCCGTAAGCCTACAGTGATTGTTATGGGTGCAGAGGATAAGGGTATCTCAAAGGAGGTTCTCAAGCTATGCGACGAGCAGCTTGCGATTCCACTCATTGGTCGCACAGAGTCACTCAACGTGGCAGCAGCAGCGGCTATTATGCTCTTCGAGGTGGTACGCCAGCGTATTGGCGAGTAATGGCTATCGTAGAACATAAAACACTTGGTATTATAGAGTGTGTACGCTCAGTGCGTGCACGCTCTATTCGTCTTGTGGTGCGTCGCGACGGAACACTACGCCTCACATACCCACTATTCACAAGTCGCAGTAGGGCTATCTCCTTTGCCGAGAGCAAGGCAGAGTGGATTGAGAGCACACGCCAGCGACTTATGGAGCGTTTTGCCTCCTACCCCACAATCAGCCGCAAGGAGCTCGAGCAACTACGCAAGGCTGCACGACAATATATTCCACCCAACGTCGAGCGACTTGCCACACAGCACGGCTTTAAATACTCGTCACTACGAATCTCTTCGGCACATACTCGATGGGGATCGTGCAGCGGGCGTAATGGCATAAGCATCTCGCTCTTTGTGATGCTCCTGCCCGAGCATCTTCGTGAGTTCATCATCCTTCACGAGCTCTCACACACCATTCACCACAACCACTCGGCAGCATTCCACGCACTACTAAACAAAACGGTTGCAGGCAACGAACGTACCTACAACCGTGAACTAAAGTCGTATCGCATCCCCATAATAGAGGATTGATAGTAATCTACTCCTGGGTTTTGCTCTTAGGGATAACCAGATTGAGGATAACACCAACAAGAGCCGAGAGGCCGATGCCGCCAATAGTAAAGCTTCCGACGGTTAACTCTGCACCACCAATACCAAGTATAAGGATGAGCGAGGTGATAACGAGATTTCGAGTATCGCCGAGATCCACCTTATTCTTAATGAGCGTGTTGATACCCACAGACGCAATAGTACCGAACAAGAGAAGCATAATACCTCCCAACACCGCCTCAGGAATGGTCTTAAGAAGGGCACTAACTTTACCTAGCACCGAGAAGAGGATACCAAAGACTGCAGCAATGCGGATAACCGAAGGGTCTGCAATTTTAGTAAGCGAGATAGCACCAGTAACCTCTGAGTAGGTAGTCACAGGAGGACCACCGATAAGTGATGCTGCTGCACACGCCAAGCCATCGCCCAACATTGTACGGTGAAGACCTGGGTCAGAGACATAATCCTTACCAGTAACCTCATTAATAGCGTAGATGTCGCCAATATGCTCGATAACTGGTGCAATAGCTACAGGAATCATAAAGATAACAGCCTCCCAGCAGAGCTCAGGACGCACAAATGCAGGCAAAGCAAACCACGATGAATTTGCAACAATCTCGAAGTCTACAACACCGAAGAAGATAGCAGCAATATAACCCACCACGATACCTGCAAAGATAGGGATAAGACGCAATAGACCCTTACCAAAGAGTGAGACGATGACAGTGGTAAGGAGTGCGATGATCGCGAGAGCCCAGTTGCTCTTAGCCATACAAACACCTGTGCTGGCCAACGAGAGACCGATAAGCATAATCACTGGACCAACAACAACGGGAGGGAAAAGGCGTGCAATGAAGCCAACACCACGAAGGCGAATAAGAAGGCTCATAATGCCATAGACCGCACCGACAGCAACCAAACCCGACAATGCTCCAGGGAGTCCGTAGAGTTCTGTAGCCTTAATGATTGGAGCGATGAAAGCAAAGCTACTGCCAAGAAAAACAGGTACCTTACCCTTGGTAATAAGATGAAAAATAAGGGTTCCGACACCCGCAGTAAAGAGTGCTACAGATGGGTCGAGGCCTACCAAAAGAGGCACAAGGACGGTTGCTCCAAAAGCCACAAAGAGGAATTGAGCACCAACAACCGTCTTTTGGACAAGACCGAGTTGATTATTATTCTTCATATTAAGATGTGTTAAATGTAGTGCAAAAATAGGTATTTTTTGGAAAACGTGTGTCTATCTTTGAAAAATAATTCCTACATTTGTAAAATTATTAATTTCTACAAGTTATGGCACTACATATCATCGACCATCCATTGGTACAGCACAAACTCTCGATTATGCGTAACAAAGAGACTTCAACAATGAAGTTCCGTCAGCTACTTCACGAGATCTCTCTCTTTATGGGTTACGAGGTTACCCGCGACTTCCCAATCACCTACGAGGATATTGAGACACCTCTACAGAAGATGAGGGCTCCTAAAATCTCTGGCAAGAAGGTGGTTATCGCCCCAATCTTGCGTGCTGGTCTCGGTATGGTAGACGGCCTTACAACGCTTATCCCTTCGGCACGCGTGGGACATATCGGTATGTACCGCGACGAGGAGACCTGCCAGCCAGTATTCTACTATTATAAGATGCCAGCAAATAAGAATCGCCTTGTGATTGTCACCGACCCTATGCTTGCAACTGGCGGTAGTGCCTGCGACGCCATCTCACGACTCAAGGAGGATGGCTATAAAACTATCCGCCTTATGTGCCTCGTGGCATCACCCCAGGGTGTGAAGGCCGTTCAGGAGAAGCACCCTGACGTTGATATCTACCTTGCCTCTATGGACGAGGGTCTCAACGACAAGAACTACATCCTCCCTGGCTTGGGCGACGCTGGCGACCGAATCTTCGGAACACGCTAACAGGCACCACATATAGAAAAAACAACAGCCGTCCAAATGGTCGGCTGCGTTGTTTATAGAGCCACGATAGTCTGCAATTGAATGCAGGCTCTACAGGGAGGCTCAATACTAAAAGTCCTCCTCGTTAAAGAGATTTTTGTTGGCACTGTCGGCTGAGAACGATTTGCACGCCATTGCCTTATAGAAACGCATACGGGCACCTAAAACCCTTTCATTCATCTCCTTAGCACCTGAGCTTGTTGCATTAAAGTTCATAACGTTGGTAATAGATATTGTCGATGCGACTTGCTCAACATCCTGATTTGCACCAATATATGCAAATACCCATCCCTTAGCCTTGAGCTCATCGACAAGGGCCTTGATAGCCTTGCCGTTATACTCCGTTGAGGCATTCTCGTAGCCATCTGTCACGATGGTCACCAACACTCTATCAACTTCTGCCACTCGCTTACGTAGTGCGTTTAACGACTTACCCATAGCATCGTAGAGGGCAGTGCAGCAGTCTGGCTGATAGGTCTCGGCAGTGAGCTCCTCGACCTCTACAGCGGGCACACAATCGTAGATCGTTTTAACTTCGCTGTTAAATGTAACGAGCGTTACGAAGTGCTCCTGATCCTCGTGTTTCTTCTCGGCTGAGCGGATAGTCTGAATAGTCTCGTTAACGCCATCGATAGCCTCCTTCTTAATGCTATGCATAGAGCCACTCTCATCGAGAATCATAAGGTTGAAAATTCGTGTTTTCATAGTAGTTTTGTCTGTTTATTGTTGTTTGAAACGTTGTTTGTCGATAGAGAGCGATTAGCCATACATAATCTATCACTCCCTATACATTTTCATCGCGGTGCTATCACCCCTTAATCTCGCGAAGCGTACGTCCACCACGCACACCGCCATAAAATGCATCTAGTACCTGACCATAGATATCGTTAGGCGACAGATAGTCGAACATCGTCATCGATGAGCGTACTTTACCTGCGTCGAGGTCGCCAAATATCTCACAAGGACTCTTATCCGTATGCTGAAGTAGAGCCTTGGTAATCTCGCGAAGTCGCGTGTTAAGAATAGGATGCTGAAGATAGGCCTCCGCCTCACATCTGTCGGCAATACCATAGTAATCGGCAGTTCGGCTATGGGCAAAGGCTCTAAACTGCGGAAAGATGTACCATATCCAGTGACTGGTCTTTCTACCCGCCTTAATCTCTTGCAGTGCCACCTCGTAACCCGAATATGGCGAGTTCTGAGCCTCGACGAAGCGTTCTATGTCGGAATTTTTAAATCTCATAGTGTAGGTATTTTATTTAAGCCCATCTCCCCGATGGTATAGATTGCAAACTCTCGAAGCGTGGCTCTTGTCTACCATCATTTTACATAGAGAGTGATTGACGATAGTAAATATATCAGTAGCAAGTATAAATTTGTAGGCAGTCACTCACCACATTCAAAAAGAGTGAAACTCCGTCTCTCTTAGACTAAAATGGTCCACACAAATGCAAGTGGTGACCAAAAGTGACCAAATTTAAGGTTTTGGTAAAAAGAAAAATCCCGTAAGCATTGGAAATCAATTACTTACAGGATTTTGTCGTACCCAGAGCCGTTGCCTTGGCAAGGGTGTAAATCGGGGATCCAAATAAACTAATAGCGTAAGAATGAGCGGTTTTCTAACTGATTGATGCTGAACGCTTGTATCTAGTTGGGTGTTTGGCATTTATGAAAAATTAGCAAAAAACACCCTCAATTGTAGTGCGATAGGGTGACCAAAAGTGACCAACACTAAATCTTTGCGTAAAAATGAGCCGTAGTTACTCAATAGGAATCTGAATGATGGAAAGCCATTTCTCAGGGTCTTCCTGATTCCAGATGCCATCAATGTAGCAAGTGCGTGGATGATCTGCTACTTTGTACCCATACTCTTCCATATAGGCATACGCTTCAGTGAATGATTCGTAGAAACGGTCGTATGGACCATAATGCTTCATACAGAGTGCTTTGGATACTGCAGCCAGTTTTTTGAACTTGATTATGTCGCTGTCTGTACCCATTTCTTCGACCTGCTCACAGTATTCTATGTCGATATTACTTGGCGTGTATTCCTTGTTGTGCTCTATTGTGAAGCAATAGCCTGGAGGCGGACATTTGCAACC
>JAFYSI010000027.1 GCA_017559425.1 Alistipes sp. | reverse complement strand
TACGTTATGTTCCTTGATGATGTGTCGTACTTGCAGTTCAATGGTATCACTACTGCTGAGCAGTTGTGGGAGGATGACTACGCTGCATTTGAGGCCGGTGCGTTGAATGCTAATATGAACCTCAAGGAGTTTATGCTGTCGTCGAACATCGTGTTCCAGGGTACTCAGCGTGTGCAGTGGAATAGTGTTCGCCCAGGTGTTAACTCAGTGTTGTATGTCTACGGTGTGAAGTTCTCGGAGGATGGTGTATCGTATGAGGCAGTTACCGATATCGCTTGGACAACAATCAAGCCTGAGTATGCTCCATTGCAGGATGTGGCGTTCGAGGTTAGTGCAAGCGTTAAGGGTGCTGATGTCGAGCTCGATATCCAGACCGATTGGGATGGCTACTACCTTGTAAAGATTGTCGATGCTAACGACGAGCTCTATGTGGGCGAGGGCGTTGAGTTCGACGATGACTATATGGCACTTATCGCTGATGAGTGGGTTGCGGCTCTCTCATCTAACCTCGCTGGTGGTCACCCACTCGACAATATCCTTGAGGAGGTATGCTACAAGGGCAGCCAGGTTTTGAACACATCGCTCGATTCGTATGTTCTCTACTCCGCTTTGGTGTACCCTGTGGCTGAGTACGACGGCTTTGTGCAGGTTGTAGGCAAGCCTTCATATGTAAACTTCTCAACCGAGGAGGTAGGTAAGTCGGATATGGATATCGCAATCGAGGTAACTAACTGCTATGTGCGTGTTACCGACCTCAAGATTACGCCATCAAACCCTGATGAGTCGTGGATTCTGTTGATTACACCAACGGCATACTTGCCAGCAAACTATGACGATCAGACTCTCTTGGACTACGCTCTTGGTGAGTTCTCATACTACACCTACGAGTTCAAGGGCGAGATCACTACCCACCTCAATACGCTCTATCCTAATACAGAGTATATCGTCGTAGCATTCGGCTATAGCGGTGGCGTGGTGACAACCGACGTATGCTCAAAGACCTTTAGAACACAGAAGGAGGGTAAGTGCGAGTTGGAGGTTACGGATGTTGTTATCGGTGGCCCATACCGCCCAAGCGACCTCTATAACTACGACCCTGAGACATTCAAGTACTACACTAAGCCTTACTACTACGACTCAGTGCAGTTTATCGTGACTCTCGAGGTTAAGACCAGCGAGCCTACACGCGACATCTTCTCATACTTCGTATCGAAGGATGACTACGAGTGGGGTGGCTACGACACTACGTTCTACGACTTGTTGATCGACACTTGCGACCCATTGGCAATCACCGAGGGCTTCTGGGACTATGGCTCATACTATGCTTGTGCCGCAGCCTTCGACTATAAGGGTGATGTTACAGGTATGTATATGTCGGAGCTTATCAGCTGGACTATGGATGACTTCCGTCCTATCGAGGAGTTCGTCGAGAAGTGGGAGTCTAAATCAGCTACTATGCAGCTTATGAGCGTTGGTCGCAATGGCAAGTTGCAGCCAGTAGTATTGAAGTAATTGTTGATTATTATGTGGTTAGGATTACAAGGTAGCTCCTTGTAGTCCTAACTACTATATAAAAATGTGGTGATATGAATCTCAGATCTCTTTTGGTCGCACTATCTCTTCTCCTTGCGACCTCCTTTGTCGCTTCGGCTCAGCTAATTACGCACCATCAAGAGCTTACGGGCTATGCCGATATCATAACCGCAAATCTCGAGTGTAGCAACCAAAAGAGTGAGTGGAGAGAGGTTGCACCCTCCTTGCTGCTTAGCTCCCACGTTACGTCGACCGTTTTGTTTGATAATGGAAAAGTCCGCATAGTTGGAAAACTTGTGGATGGCAAGCAGGATGGCGAGTGGAGAGAGTTCTCTCGTGCCCCCTTTATGCATCTTATCTACAACTTTGTCGATAGTGAGCTCAATGGTAGCTATATTTGCCACACTGGTGAGAGTTATATATATGCATACTTCGTGAATAATCGCATCGTTGGAGAGTTCTCGTTGGAGAGTTCTAACTCACTCTCTATTAAAGGCGCGTGCAATGCCGAAGGTCTTGCTACGGGAGAGTGGTTGTTAAGTGACAACTCTCCTATTCAGCGAAGATATACATTTGAGGATGGCGTGGCAATAAAAATCGAGGAGTTTGATGTCCAGCGAGGTGAGACCGTTGTTCTCAGAGACTTAAATGCCTACGAAACGAAATTGTGGAGTGGCCCTAATGACATTCCATTTAGTCTTGGTGAGTGCGGCGACTACGACGGTGTGTCCGATTATCTACTTAAGAAGATGCCTCTCTATCGCTATTTGGTGGAGTTTGGCTGTACACCTTTTGCTGTCGTGGCATCCAGTAAAGTCATTGATGATGAGGCTATTGCGGGTGATCCTAATGATGCCGATCATATCGTAATCTCGAAGGAGAGTATGACTCTCAAGCTCTTCGATAGCAAGGGTGGACTTATCTACTGCTTCCCTGTGGCTGTAGGTAAGAACTATGGAAATAAGAAGGAGACGGGCGATTTTAAGACTCCTGAGGGCGAGTTCACTATTAAGCAGATTCAGGATGCGTCGACTTGGGGTCACGACTTCAAGGATGGCAAGGGTCGTATCGAGGGTGCTTATGGTAACTGGTTTATCCGCCTCGATACCCCTCCACATACAGGTATCGGTATCCACGGTACACACGATCCAAGCTCTATCGGTACTCGTGCTACTGAGGGTTGTATACGTCTTCACAATGAGAATCTTGACAAGCTCAAGAAGCTGGTAAAAGTTGGTATGAAGGTCATCATCCTGACATCGGAGCTCGACCAGGCTGCCGACAAGTCGTTGAACGAGTAGTGTTACATATATATATAAATAGTTAGGGCTGTCCCAAAAGGACAGCCCTAACTATTTGTGCCTCTAATCGATTAGAATGCCTTGCCAATACCGAGGAAGTCCTCAGCCTTGAGTGCAGCACCACCGATAAGACCGCCGTCTACATTCTCCTTAGAGAAGATCTCGCCAGCATTTGAAGGCTTGCAAGAGCCACCGTAGAGGATTGGGCACTCCTCAGCTGCAGCACCGAACTTCGAACGCAACACCTCGCGGATGTATGCGTGAATCTCCTCAGCCTGGTCAGCAGTAGCTGTCTTGCCAGTGCCGATAGCCCAAACTGGCTCGTATGCGATAACAAGTTTTGCGAACTGCTCCTCAGTGAGGTTGAATACAACCTCCTCAAGCTGCTGCTTGCATACGTCGAAGTGGCGACCTGCCTCACGCTCCTCGAGGTTCTCACCCACGCAGTAGATAGGTGTGAGGTTGTTCTCATAGGCACGAGCCATCTTCTTGTTCAAGGTCTCAGAGGTCTCACCGTAATACTGGCGACGCTCTGAGTGGCCGAGGATAACATACTCGCAACCGAGTGCAGCGATCATCTCGGCAGACACCTCGCCAGTGTAAGCACCCTTAGTCTCTGTAGCACAATCCTGAGCACCAACAGCGATGTTTGAACCCTTGAGGGTCTCAACGACACTTGCAAGGTGAGTGAATGGAGGGCAAACAATAAAGTTAACGCAGTCGCAAACCTCGCCCTTGCCAGCAGCAACACCCTTAGCGAGCTCAACACCCTCAGCAGGGAGTGTGTTCATCTTCCAGTTACCTGCAACAATCTTCTTTCTCATATCTTATTTTTTGTTTTAATCGTTAGTAATTGTTTTTGAAGCTTACTCTTTGACGCTCTCGATCCACGCCTTGATCTCGGCGGTGCCAAGGCCGAGCTTATTCTTCTTGTTGAAGCCGCAGAGGTCGTTGAAGAGCTTCATACCGCCCGATGTTGCGGTGTTCTTGAATGCCTCGAGGGTGATGTAACCCATCTTCTGCACCACTGCAACCCACTCCTGAGGGATGCCTGCTGCGGTGTAGATCTCCTCTGCATCGGCAACAACCTTCTTCTCAGGACGCATAGTTGGGAAGAACAATACATCCTGGATAGATGTCTCGCCAGTCATAAACATTGTGAGACGGTCGATACCGATACCCATACCTGAGCACGATGGCATACCATACTCCAAGGCACGTACAAAGTCCATATCGATGGTCATAGCCTCGTCGTCACCCTTCTCCGAGAGTCGCATCTGCTCCTGGAAACGCTCGAGCTGGTCGATCGGATCATTAAGCTCTGAGTAGGCGTTACAAAGCTCCTTACCATTCACGAAGAGCTCGAAACGCTCGGTAAGCTCCTCGTTGTCGCGGTGACGCTTGCACAAAGGTGACATCTCGATAGGGTAGTCGGTCACGAATGTAGGCTGCACGAGATCCTCCTCGCAGTACTGGCCGAAGATGGCGTCGATGAGCTTACCCTTACCCATCGTGTCGTCGATCTCGACGTTGAGACGCTTACAAGCCTCGCGAAGCTGCTCCTCAGACTGACCTGTGATGTCGTAGCCAGTCTTCTCGCGGATGGCGTCTGTCATAGTCACACGGCGGAAAGGTGCCTTGAACGAGATTGTGCGGCCATCGAGAACAACATCTGTAGTGCCATTAACTGCCATTGCCACACGCTCTAACATCTGCTCTGTGAACTCCTGCATCCAGATGTAGTCCTTGTATGCAACGTAAATCTCCATACAAGTAAACTCTGGGTTGTGCGTACGGTCCATACCCTCGTTACGGAAGTTCTTGCCGAACTCGTAAACACCATCGAAACCACCTACGATAAGACGCTTCAAGTAGAGCTCAGTAGCGATTCGCATATAGAAGTCGATATCGAGGGCGTTGTGGTGAGTGATGAATGGACGTGCTGCAGCACCACCAGGGATAGGCTGAAGGATAGGAGTCTCAACCTCAAGGTAACCACGCTCGTTGAAGAAGTCACGCATAGTCTGCATAATCTTGGCACGCTTCACGAAGGTGTCCTTAACGTGAGGGTTTACCACGAGGTCCAAATAACGCTGACGGTAGCGCACCTCAGGATCGGTCAAAGCGTCGAATGTCTGACCATCCTTCTGCTTAACAACTGGGAGTGGGCGAACAGACTTCGAGAGCACGGTAAACTTCTTGCAGTGTACCGACAACTCGCCAGTGTTTGTGAGGAATGCAAAACCCTCTACGCCGATGAAGTCACCAATATCGAGGAGCTTCTTGAATACGGTGTTGTAGAGTGTTGGGTCGCCCTCTGGACAGATGTCGTCACGACGAATATATACCTGAATACGACCTGTTGAGTCCTGCAATTCGAAGAATGATGCCGAGCCCATAATACGGCGGCTCATAATACGACCGGCAATCGATACCTCCTGGTAGTTGCCCTTCTCTGCGTCGTAGTTCTCGGCAATCTCCTTTGCCGAAGCGTTCACCTCGAAGCGAGCTGCTGGATATGGGTTGATGCCCAACTCACGCAACGCCTTGAGCGACTGACGACGCAATACTTCCTGTTCACTGAGTTCAATCATAAAAGTATATGTTTTTAGTTTTTTCGCAATAATCGCCACAAAGTTACAAAACAAAAGTGAGTATCGCAATTTTATTTTATAAAATTTAGATTTTGTAGTTTCCGCTGAAATACCTATCTTTGCCTAAATGATGTTTAGATATGAGAATTAAATCAATTATTTTGGCACTCGTTGCCACACTTATTTGCTGTGCTGAGCTTTCGGCACAAAATAGCCAGATTACACCTGTGCCTGCTATTGTGCGTGGTGGTATGTGTGACGATGGCGTGTGTACGCCCGCTGTTCCATTCGACTATTCACAACCTTTCAAACTCTCATTTGAGGGCGTTGATGCTGTTGATGTCCAGCGTCTTGAGGCTGCGGCGGTAGCTGCGGGCTTGGATGTCCAGCGTGTGAAGCGACCTGCAAAAAAAGGCTATATTCATTTTGTCGTCAAGCCCGATATGATACACGATGATGAGGGTTATGCAATGGTAACTACCGAGGAGGGTGTCATCGTCACAGCTAATACCGCTGCGGGTGCCTTCTATGCCCTGCAGACTATGCGTCAGTTGGTTGAGAGCGGTGATTGGCAAACGGGTATTATTGGCGACTATCCACGCTTCGAGTATCGAGGTGTGTTGATCGATATTTCACGACACTTCCGCACGGTGGATTTCCTTAAGCGTCAGATAGATATGATGGCACGCCTCAAGATGAACCGCCTACACTTACACCTTACGGATGCTGCTGGCTGGCGACTTGAGATTGAGAGCTATCCACGCCTTGTGAGCTATGCTGCGTGGCGTACGCCTCACGACTGGAAGGGTTGGTCAAATAGCGGCTGTCGATATGTAGACCAGGGCTCGGAGGGTGCTTCGGGAGGCTATCTTACTAAGGTCGAGGCTCGCGAACTTGTGGCATACGCTGCCGACCGTTATATCACCATCATCCCTGAGATTGAGATGCCAGGCCACTCTGAGGAGGTGCTCGAGGCATATCCTGAGCTCAAGTGTTCGCATAAGCCTGAGCGTCAGGCCGATTTGTGTATCGGCAAGGAGACTACGTTCGAGATGATGCAGGCGATTTTGGATGAGGTGCTCGAGATTTTCCCATCTGAATATATACATATAGGTGGTGACGAGGCGGGCAAGAGTAGCTGGAAGGAGTGCGAGGATTGCAAGCGTCGTATGCAGGAGGAGGACCTCAAAGATGTCGACGAGCTGCAGAGCTATATGATTCACCGCATCGAGGAGTATCTCAACTCTAAGGGTCGTCAGATTATCGGCTGGGATGAGATTTTGGAGGGTGGCCTTGCACCTAACGCTACGGTTATGTCGTGGCGTGGCGAGGAGGGTGGCCATATCGCTGCCGAGGCTGGCCACAAGGTTGTAATGTCGCCTCACGGCTACTGCTACATCGACGCTCCGCAGGATGCTCCTTACTCGCAGAGAGAGAGCATTGGCGGATACCTGCCTCTGGAGAAGGTCTACTCTTATGAGCCAGTACCCGAGACAATGCCTCGCGAGGTTGGAGAGTATATCCTTGGTGTTCAGGCCAACTTGTGGGCTGAGTTCATTGTTGAAGACTCTCACTACGAGTATATGCTTTGGCCACGTGCTATTGCCGTGGCAGAGATTGGCTGGTCGCAGCCTCAAAATCGAGACTATGCCGACTTCCGTGAGCGTGCGATTATGATTGTGGATCGTATGATTGAGGAGGGATACACGCCCTTTGACCTTAAAAATGAGATTGGCAACCGTCCAGAGTCGAAGGAGGACATAGACCATCTTGCCCGTGGTAAGAAGGTGACCTATCTCGAGCCATCACGCTACTATGCTCCAAAGTATGCTGCTGCCTATGATGCTACGCTAACTGACGGTAAGCGAGGTACTTGGACATACGCCGATGAGCGTTGGCAGGGTTTCCTCGGTCGTGGCGGTGTGGATGTTGTCATCGATATGGAGGAGGTGACAACCATTCGTAGCATCTCGGCCGACTTTATGCAGATTTGCGGCCCTGGTGTCTTTATGCCTTGCTTGGTGGAGATTGCTATCTCGACCGATGGCGAGAACTACACCAAGATTGCCGACATCGAGCACGAGGTAATCATCGATGAGCTTCCATCGTTCAAGAGCTTCGGTTGGCAGGGTGAGGTTGAGGCTCGTTACATCCGCTATAAGGCTCACCGCAGCAAGTACACAGGCTTCTTGTTTGTCGACGAGATTGTAGTGAAGTAGGTTGCCGCTACCAGTAAAAAGAGTGGGGTTGTTCAATGCGAACAACCCCATTTCTATTTTATCGTTTAGAGTCTACTCCTCGACTACCTCACTCTCCTCTGCGGTCTCACTCTCTGTAGTCTCCTCAGTAACCTCGGTCTCAACAACCTCCTCCACTACTGGAGCCTCGAACTCGATGTTGTGGAGCTTGTATGCAAGGCGGATGATGCGGTTGCTGTTCTCGATCTCGGCAATCTCGTTCTCGAAGGCAACAATCTGACTCTTGAGTGCTGCGTGCTCAGCAAGCAGATCCTCAGGGAAGCACTTCTCGATGATAAGGTCATAGAGCTCGTCTGACTGACGCACCACCTCAGCAATTTTGCCCTGAATCTCCTCGATGCGGGTGTTGTTGCTCTGGATAGCTGCCAAGTCGTTCTCCTTTGATGATACATCGTGGCTCCACGCTGCGTCAAGATCCTCAAGCGAGCTGAAGAATGTGTTACGCATAGCTGCTACACGCTCCTTCTCGGCGTGAATCTGGTCACAGATGTAGCCTGCCTCACGCAATGCGTCGTTGGTTAGACGCTTGAACTCGAGTGCCTTAGCACCATTATACATACGTCTGTAGCTAATCTCATACTGGCGAGCGAGCTTCTCGACACGCTTGAGCTCCTCCTCGCTCTCGACGCGGAGTGCCAACTCGTTGATATACTCAGCATCACGCTTTACGGTTGTGAGTGTTACGCTTGCTTCGCACTGTGACAATAGCAATACTACAGCAACGATGGCTGTGTAGGCCAAAATGGCAAGTATCTTTCTCTTCATTGCTTCTGTTACCTAATTAAATTTGACCAAGAATCTCGTTGCAGGTCTGGACAAAGTAGTCGTAATCCTCGCCGCCAATCTGTGTGCGGAATGCCTCCTCCCAAGCCTCAAGCTCGTGGCGTGCTGCCTGGAACTCCTCGTAGCTCTTCGCCTCGATAACCTTTGTTGCGAGCTCCACACTCTTCTCTGTTGAGGCTATCATAGCCTCCTCCTCTTTAATCACAATCTCGCTCTTGTTGTTGCAGCACGACGCGGCTACAAAGGTAACGGCGAGAAGTGTAAAACATCTTTTCATTATATTCAAAGTTTAGATATTTGCTTACTCTACATATACCACCAAGCCCTTAAGGTACTCGCCCTCTGGGTGGTAGATGTTGATAGGGTGGTCGGCAGGCTGGGTGAGCTGACCGATGATACGCACACGACGTCCCGCGATTGCTGCTGCGGTGAATATCGTTGTGCGGAACAGCTCGCGACTTACGGCCTGTGAGCACGAGAATGTGAAGAGTATGCCTCCTGGGCGAATCTTTTGAAGTGCTCGTGCGTTGATCTTCTTATATCCCTGTAGTGCGTTGCCCAACACTTTGTGGTGCTTAGCAAATGCTGGTGGGTCGAGGATGATAAGGTCGTAGCTGTCGTCGATATCCTTGAGGTACTCCACAGCGTTGCAGGCAATAGCCTCGTGTGGTGCTTCATCGCCAAAGTTGAGGCGTACGTTCTCATCAGCAAGCTTCACGGCACGCTCCGAGAGGTCGATAGATACCACCTCGCGAGCACCGCCAGCAAGAGCAGCTACCGAGAAGCCTCCTGTGTAGCAGAAGGTGTTGAGCACCTTACGGCCACGCGAGTACTGACGCACCAGATCGCGGTTCACACGCTGGTCGATGAAGAAGCCAGTCTTCTGACCCTCCTCCCAGTTGACCTTGAACTTGAGTCCATTCTCCAATACCACGGCATTTGGTTCCTGGGTGCGTCCCCACAAATAGCCGTCTATGGCTCCGAGGTCAGCCTTGAATGGAAGTGTCTGTGAACTCTTGTCGTAGATAGCCTCGATCTCTTTGCCGTATGCCTTGCGAATGGCCTCTGCGATATCCTGACGCGAGAGGTACATACCTACAGAGTGGCACTGTACCACAGCGGTACGTCCGTAGATGTCGACAACAAGACCTGGAAGAAGGTCTCCCTCACCGTGGATAAGACGGTAGCAGGTTGTCTCCTTGTTGCCGATAAGGCCCATTGCCTCACGCAACTCCTTAGCCTTGGCAATACGCTCTGCCCACCACTCGGCGTTGATCTCAACCTGCTCGAAGCTCAACACTCGAACGGCAATCGAGCCAATCTGGTAGTGACCCTTGGCGATAAACTCGCCCTGCTTGGTGATGACATCCACAATGTCGCCCTCGGCCAATGGGGTCATACCCTCTGAGATACGCTCAATGGCACCCGAGAATACCCAAGGGTGACGACGTAGGAGCGACTCCTCCTTACCGCGACGTAGATGTACGCTTGCTATCTTCTCCTTCATACTTTTCTATTGTTTTGCTCTGTTAGCCTATCTCTTTTTGTTCGTTCTTCGCATCCACTTGCCTCGACGACTCGCCGTCTGCTCTTTGATCTCCTTTGTCGCCTTAGCCTCTCTCGCCTCTCTCGCCTCTCTCGCCTCCTTCGTCTCTTTTACAACTTTGGCCTCTGCAGTCTCCCCACTCTTCTTTGCTCCTGTTGGTGGCACGTTTGGTGTGTTTTGTTCCATTTTGGAATCTTTGGAGTGTGCAGATGTACGAGGAGGTCGCTTGCCCTTCTTGGGCTTTTGCGGTATCTGTCCCGCTATAGAGACTATTGTAAGCTCCTTGTCGTCTAAGGGTTTTACGCGTTGTAGACCCTCGAGAATCTTGAGACATACCCACGCGTCTGTAGCTGCGTAGTCCCTCTGCTGCTCGGTGAGCACGCCCGCTTCCCAGTTGCTCAGACGCTGAGCCTTGGATACCCGCTCGCCAAGTACAATGGCTGAGAGCTTGCGTAGGCTACGCTCCTCGATACCCCAGCGTGATGCCTCATTCTGTAGGTCTACAAAGCCGTCTGCCTTGAACTCGCGAAGGGCGTGCAGGGCACGGATGTCGCCTGTGACGTCGGCACCAATCTTGAGGATGCGTTGCGAGCCTAAGATCTTGAGTATTCGGTTGCTAAGACGTATGCGGCAGAGACGGAACAGGTAGCATACTGTGGGTGTCGAGAGCTGCAGAAGTGACACCTTGTAGCTCACGCCCGCACGGAACGATGGCCGTGTCTCGGTATCGAAGCCAATGACGTTGCAACGCTCCAGCTCCTGGCACGCAGCATCGACCATCTCCTCGCTGTCGACGACGATGATAGGACCGTCGAAGCGAGCTGCGGGAAGTGAGGCTACGCTATCGTTATCTATGGTTGGTTGAAACATCATTTGACTAAATTTATGCGTTGAACTTGACAAAGTCAAGGTGCAAAGTTAGCGATTTATTTTTAGTTTCCCGTCGAGTGACATAGAAATTTTCTCTAAACAGATCAATCTGTCTACTACATCGACCACTAAGTCGGGTGCTGCATCGATGCGTTGGGTAATCTCCTTGATGTCGAGCACCTCGGTCTCGAGAAGCTCTATGATGGCTGTCTCGATGGCTGCAATCTTACGTTTCGACTCACGAGCCTTGAGGCATACGTCGCAGACACCACAAGGCTTTGTCTCCTGATCGCCAAAGTAGCGTTCGATGGTGCGGCTACGACAGTCATCATTGTTCGTGACGTACTGAACAATACTGTTGTAGCGTTCTATCATCAGCTCACGACGCTGCTGGTATGTCGTAGGCGAGATGTATATATCCTTTGTTGGAAGACGCTCCGTGTCGAAGAACAACATTGGCGAGTTGTTGGCTGGGATATAGCGGATTATTCGCATTCGCCACAGCACCTTCATCAGCTCGTGAACACGCTCGTGGCTGAGACCCGCCTCGGCAGCCACCTCGAGTTCGTTGATGGTGCGGAAGTGTGAGAAGAGGCCGTCATACTTGCGTAGTAGCGTGCGAAGCATAAGGTCCATATCGTTGCCGCCGGCGTGAACGCTGTAGAGTGAGTCGCGGCTACACTCAAACATCATCCTTGCAGGCTGCTCGTGCTCGTCGGTAAGTGTCAGATAGCCATTCTGTTCCAAGAGCGAGATGGCACTACGCACTCGTGATGAGAAGATGCGTTCGCGGATGCAAAACTCGTGGATGTTGAACGAGAACGATAGACCCTGACCATCGCCAATAGGTATCTGTAAGAAGTTGGCTATTCGCTCGTAGATATGTTTGACCTCCTCGATGGGTGGGAACTCGGCATCGAGAATCTGTCGGCGTCGTAGGATGTCGTTGTCGTCGTAGAGGAGTAGGGCGTAGCTTCGCTTGCCATCACGACCTGCACGACCCGCCTCTTGGTAGTAGGCCTCGAGGGTGTCGCAGAGTGAGTAGTGGATAACAAAGCGAACGTCGCTCTTGTCGATACCCATACCAAAGGCGTTGGTGGCAACAATCACGTCGAGCTCATCGCGACGCCACTCATCTTGACGCATAGAGCGTTCCAGGGCGGGGAGTCCTGCGTGGTAGAAGCTCGCCTTGAAGCCCTCGTCCTTGAGTTTTTTTGCCAATTCCTCGCATCGCTCTCGTGTGTCAGCATAGATTATTCCTGTGCCCACAACACCCTCAATCACACGCTTTACCTGCTCAAGTTTGTCGCTGGTTTTACGTACGACATAGGAGAGGTTTGGACGCGAAAAGCTCGTTCTAAGGATTCGCTCCTCACCAAATCCGAGCTGCTTCATAATGTCGCGTGCGACAACATCTGTGGCAGATGCCGTGAGTGCTAGGAATGTGGCGTTGGGTACCATCTGTCGTATCTCGGCAATGCGGAGATACGAGGGGCGGAAGTCGTAGCCCCACTGTGAGATGCAGTGTGCCTCGTCGACTACAACAAAGCTGACGTTCATACGTCTTAGTCGTAGCCTAAATGCTTCAGTAGCAAGTCGCTCGGGTGATAGATATAGTAATTTTACGTCGCCAAAGGCACAGTTGTCGAGAGCAGCCTCTATACGGTGTTGGTCAAGACCCGAGTGTACGGCCACGGCAGATATTCCGCGACGACGAAGATTGTCTACCTGATCCTTCATCAGGGCAATAAGCGGAGTGATGACAATGGTGAGACCCTCGACAGCCAAGGCAGGTACTTGGAACGTGAGCGACTTACCACCACCTGTGGGCATCAGAGCTAAGGTGTCGTGGCCTGAGAGTATAGACTCGATAATCTCACGCTGCATAGGGCGGAACTCGCTGTAGCCCCACCACTTACTAAGCACCTCGTCGATTGAGGCTGCAACCCTATGTTTGTACTCCTGATTCACACCACAAAGATAAAAAAAATTAGTTATGTTTCGAATTTTTTTGTTACCTTTGCCGCGTAATTTGAACTTTTGATGAGACTGAAAACAGAATACAAGGTCCGCGAGATGGCTGGCGAGCACGTAGTGATTATGCAGGGCCAGCACGGTAGCGACCTCACACGCATCATCTCGCTCAACGAGAGTGCTCTGCTTGTTTGGAACACGATGCAGGGTTGTGAGTTCACTGCTGAGTCTGTTGCTGAGGTGCTTATGAAGAGCTATGCTATCGACTCGGAGCGTGCTTTGGCCGATGCCAGGAGCTGGATTGAGAAGCTCAAGGAGTGTGGCCTTGTGGAGTCTTAATAATTTTGAGAGGGGAGGATGAAGTTGCGTCGTTGTCTATATGCTATTGTGCTGATGGCCATCTATTTGATTGCCACCATCAGCTCATCTCTCTCTATCCTTGTCTGTGATCACCATCATCACCACGCTGATGAGCTCGTTGCCGAGCACGTCCATCACGACGATGCGTGCAGCTGCCAGGGTATTAGCTTTGAGGCAGAGTGCTGCAACCATCATCATCCTATCTTAGGAGAGAATCATACCGATTATATAGCAAGCTCACAACGCTCAGACTCGCGTGGCGGCGATAGCATCTTGTTAATGCTTTTGCCGGCAGTCTCAACAGTGGTGATTCCTGAGCTTAGCGAGCTATTTGCCTCGTCAGAACGCCTATGTGTTGGCACTGAATCGTGGCCGCTTGTGGCGGCTTTCATTTCGCACGAATCTCTGCGTGCCCCTCCTGTAGTTGCCTAAATTGGCTTAGGTCGTTGTGCTCAATGTGTTGAGTGCTACAGCGACATACTTCTGCTATATGCCTGATTGTTAGGTAATAAACAACTAAAATGGAGAATATGAAAAAATCAATTATTATACTTTTGGCAATTTTGTGTCTGCCCTTTATGGCTTCGGCACAGAGACTCTCTGGTAAGGTTGTTGACTCGCTCACAGAGCAGCCACTTATCGGAGCATCACTATTTTGGAAGAATACCACAGCTGGTGCTACTACATCGGCTACTGGTGACTTCGTTATTAAGCGTGTTCACGGCTTCGAGACCTTGGTAATCAACTACTTGGGTTACGATACTGTCGAGATGGAGATTAGCGATAAGGAGATGGATAACATCGTCATCAAGCTCCAGGCTTCGGCGGTAGATATCGACGCTGTGGTCATCGAGAGTGCTCAGCGTGGTAACTATGCAAAGACTACGGGTATCACTCGCGATGAGCAAATCTCGTTTGCTGGCCTCTGTAAGATGGCCTGCTGCTCGCTCGCTGAGTCGTTCGAGAACTCTGCCTCAGTTACAGTGGGTTATAGCGATGCTATTTCTGGAGCACGTCAGATTAAGATGCTCGGCTTGGCGGGTACATACACTCAGATTCTCGATGAGAACCGCCCAATTATGCAGGGTGCGGGTGCGGCGTATGGCCTCAGCTATACCCCAGGTATGTGGCTTAACTCTATCCAGGTGTCGAAGGGTGTATCGTCAGTAACTGCTGGTCACGAGGCTATCACAGGTCAGATTAACCTTGAGCACCGCAAGCCTACCGACGATGAGCGTCTCTTCTTGAACCTCTACTTCGACTCTGAACTCCGTCCCGAGATCAACATCTCATCGGCTATTCCATTGACCAAGGATAAGAGTCTCTCAACAGTGATTATGGCCCACGGCTCAATGCACCCTATGGCTCACGACGATAATGGCGATACATTTGTTGATACGCCTAAGTCTCACCAGATTAACGTGGCAAATAAGTGGTTGTGGCAGACTGAGAAGGGTGTGCAGCTCCGTTGGGGTTGGAAGTATTTGCAGGAGAACCGCCTCGGTGGTCAGCACGACTATAAGAAGGGTATGTACGACCAGATGCTTAGCAATCCACTCGACAACCCTTATGGCTCAAATATCTTCAACCAGAATATCAACGCCTACGCAAAGCTCGGCTTGCCAGTAGGTCCTGAGCGTACATTCACGGGTGACCCTAACGACGCTGTGCAGAACAACTTCGCTATGGTCTTGGATTACGACAACTACCTCACAGATTCGTACTTTGGTGTCAACACCGTTGATGTTCAGGAGCATACATCACGCTTCAATGCTACATATGCTCACTACTTCTCGCAGAGCTCGTCACTCAATGTGGGTGCTTCGGCATACTTGCGTGTGATGAACAACGACTATCTCCAGCAGCGTGTCGTGAATGGCACTCCAGAGAAGAGCTGGGACTTCAAGGGTAATGCAATGCTCATTGAGCCAGGTGTTTTTGCCGAGTATACCTACCAGCTTGAGGAGAAGTTCTCGCTTGTTGTTGGTCTTCGTGGCGACTACTCGATTATCAATGGTGACTACTACTATGACAATGTGAAGGCTATGCCTTTGGTTACTCCACGTTCGCATATCCGCTGGGCGATTACCCCTCGCACAACGCTTCGTGCCTCGGCAGGTATGGGCTACCGCCGTCAGAACCTCGTGACAGACAACATCTGGATGATGACCACGTCGCGAGATATCAAGATCGACAACCTTGAGAACGATATGGAGGCGGCAGCAACATTCGGAGGTAGCCTCTCGCAGACATTCCGTCTTGCTAACGACGACCAGGCGACAATCAGCTTCGACTACTTCCGCACGCAGTTCTTCAACACTATGGTCTTTGACCAGGAGCGTGCCGATAACACTATCCACATCTACAACCTTGAGTCTAAGTATGGTAATAAGTCGTTTACAGACAACTACCAGGTGGACTTCAACTGGACACCTTTCAAGGGCTTCGACCTCTTTGCTACGTTCCGCTATACCAATGCGAAGATGACACTCGAGGACGAAAATGGCGACAAGCACCTTGTGGAGCGTCCGTTGACCTCTCGCTATAAGGGTCTTATCAATATTCAGTATGCTGTGCGTCGTTGGATTTTCGATGTCACTGCACAGCTCAATGGCCCTATGCGACTCCCTGAGCTCGATGGCAATATGGACAAGGCTATCAACAACCCTGAGCTCTCGCCAATCTATCCTATGTTCTTTGCTCAGGTGAGCTACAAGATGCCAAATCTCACAATCTATGCAGGTTGCGAGAATATCGCTAACTTCAAGCAGATGAAGCCTATCCAGGGCTATGAGAATCCTTATGCTCCAGGCTTCAACTCGTCGATGGTGTGGGGACCACTCTCAGGTATCAAGGGCTATATTGGTATTAGACTTAACATATACTAAAATTGGTAAATCGAATGTTAAACAAATAAAACTATAGACTATTATGAAGAAGATTATTGCATTGTGCCTCGTGGCACTATTTAGCATCGGTTTGGTTGAGGCTCAGGCTCCTAAGAAGGGTGGCAAGAGCTTGACAACAACAGTATTTATGACTAACCTCGACTGTCAAGGTTGTGCTAAGAAGATTACCGATAACATTCCACTCTCTAAGGGTGTTGAGGATGTTAAGGTTGATGTAGATGCAAAGACTGTAACCGTAACTTTCGATGCTGCAAAGACCAACAATGAAGCTTTGGTTAAGGCTTTTGCAAAGATTAAGATTGAGGCTGCTCCTATGGAGGCTTGTGGCGGTGAGTGCTGTGGTCACCAGCACGAGGCGCAGGCAGAGCAGAAGGAGTGCACTGATGGCTGCTGCGACGGCCACGACAACAAGCAGGAGAAGAAAGAGTGCGAGGACGACTGCTGCTCAGGTCACGACCATAAGCACGGTCACGACCACGGTCACTCTCATAAGCACTAATAGAGGTCGCTTCTCAGATTTAGGGCCTGTCCATTCGCTTGGACGGGCCCTTTTTGTTTGGTCTTTATGTCAGCAAAAGTGGGCACAGAGTTCAAAATGCGACGATTTTTGATAGAAAAATTTGGATGTTCATCAAAAAAAGTGTAATTTTGATTCGTAATTTCGGATCACTAAACGTTTTGATGCTTAGTGATTTATGCCAAAAGTGATAGCCAGCAATACCTCTCCTGTATAGGGGGGGGGTAATTTGCTTTATATCAAATAGTTACAAACGAGACAAACAATAATTTTAATTTTTACAATACTATTTTTTTCAACTATGAAAGCAAGATTTTTAGCTTTGGTGGCATTGGTACTCGGTATGGTATCTTGCCAGCAGGACTTCGTCGAGAGCAACAACTCTCGTGGCGAGGTTGACTTCCAGCTTTCTGTAGCAGCTCCTGAGTTCACCACACGTGC
>JAFYSI010000026.1 GCA_017559425.1 Alistipes sp. | reverse complement strand
CGTCTCGACGCTATGACTGTTACCTATGCTAAGTAGCGATATTCGATTCTATAGTATGAAGCACTCGCCCTTGTGGCGGGTGCTTTTTTTCTTGGGTAGTGGCTAAAATATTGGTCGAGTGGAGTGGCGTTGCGCCTCACAATTTTTGGTCGTGGTATATCGGCCAGAGGTTGCCGATTGTGACCTATATATATTATAAAGGTGGCGAAATATAAAAAATAGTTCTAAAATTTTTCTTTTTAAGCAAAAAATACTACCTTTGTTCAATTAAACTGCTGGCATAGTGGCTACTTGTTGAGTATTATATTCAAAAAAGACCATAACAGGGTCGCAAAAGCGGCTTGCCGACAACGGACAAACAGAGCAAATTAACAGTTAACTAACTACAGATATGGCAATTAAGAATAATGTAATGATCGTTCGCCAGAGACTTCTCACAAAGCTTGTGGGCCTCTGGAATGAGGGTGCACTCGTTGAGAAGATCGACAGAGTACCTATTGAGTTTAGTCCTCGTAATTCTAAGGTGCGTGGCCGTTGCTGCATCCACAAGGAGCGTGCCGTATGGAAGTACAAGTCGTTGCCATTGTTGGGTTACGATATGACCGACGAGGTTGACGAGCTTATGCCTTTGTCAGCTTATGCTAAGATGGCCCTCGACCGCACAAAGATTAAGGATAACATTATGTGCGTTATCGACGAGGCTTGCTCATCTTGCGTACGTACTAACTACGATATTACCAACCTTTGCCGTGGTTGCGTTGCTCGTGCTTGTGAGCACGCTTGCCCAAAGAACGCTATCGAGTTCGATCCTGAGACTTCACAGGGTAAGATCAACCACAACATCTGTATCAGCTGCGGTAAGTGCTTCGCAGCTTGTCCTTACCACGCTATCGTTTACATCCCAGTACCTTGTGAGGAGGCTTGTCCAGTGGGTGCTATCTCTAAGGATGAGTATGGCGTTGAGCACATCGACGAGTCTAAGTGTATCTACTGCGGTAAGTGTATGAACGCTTGTCCTTTCGGTGCTATCTTCGAGATTTCACAGGTATTCGACATCCTCGAGGCTATCCGTCGTGGCGAGCAGGTTGTAGCTATGGTTGCTCCATCGATCCTCTCGCAGTACAACGTACCTACTGAGCAGGTTTACGGTGCTATCAAGGCTATCGGCTTCACTGATGTTATCGAGGTAGCTCGTGGTGCTGAGGTTACTACCGAGAAGGAGACTCACGAGTTCGCTGAGAAGATGGAGGAGGGTCAGCCATTTATGACCACATCTTGCTGTCCATCGTATATGGAGATGGCTCGCAAGCACGCTCCAGAGTTGCAGAAGTATATCTCATCGACATACTCTCCAATGGTCTACACAGCAGATATCGCTCGCGAGAAGTATCCTAACGCTAAGGTTGTCTTCGTAGGTCCTTGTATCGCTAAGCGTAAGGAGGCACGTCGCGAGGATCTCAAGGGTAAGGTTGACTTCATCCTTACTTACGAGGAGGTACACGCAATTCTCGGCGGTATGAATATTGAGCTTGGTGAGGCTAACATCCACCCAGTGGAGTGCTCATCACGTCGTTCGGCTCACGGCTTCGCTGAGAATGGTGGTGTTACAGCTGCTGTTAAGGAGCTTGTTGATGGTAAGATCGACTTCACAACATTGCAGATTGCAGGTCTCAACAAGAAGAATGTTGCCTTGTTGAAGGCTTATGGTAAGACAGGTAAGGCTCCCGCACAGTTCATCGAGGTGATGGTCTGCGACGGTGGATGTATCTCTGGTCCAAGCGTTCATACAGCGTATGGCGATGGTAAGAAGACATTCGACGCCGAGCTGAAGAAGAGATAATTGAAAATGAGAGATTTAGTTGAGCAATTAGCATCTAATAATAGGCTCGACAATGCGAGCTTAGGCCGACTCCTTGCAGGGTGTGTCGCTGATGACGCTTTGCTTCAACTTCTCCGTGACTATGCCGTCCGAACTGCCCGTGAGCAGTTCGGACTTGGCATATATATACGTGGCCTTATCGAGGTGTCGAGCTTCTGTCGTTGCGACTGCCTCTACTGTGGCCTCAGGCGTAGCAACGGCTCTGCGGAGCGTTACCGCCTTACAAAAGATGATATTTTGGCCTGCTGTGCCGAGGGCTATCGACTCGGCTTCCGCACCTTTGTGCTTCAGGGTGGCGAGGATGGTACCCACACCGACAGCTGGCTTGTTGATGTGGTGTCAACAATACGAAAAACCTACCCCGATGTTGCCATAACGCTCTCGCTTGGCGAGCGTAGCGAGGAGTCGTACCGCAGATTGTATGAGGCGGGTGCTAATCGCTATCTGTTGCGTCACGAGGCTGCTGACAGAGAACTCTACAATTCGCTGCACCCTAGCTCTCGAGGTCTTGAGCATAGACTCGAGTGCGTTGCGGCACTCAAACGCTGTGGTTATCAGGTAGGTATGGGAATGATGATTGGCGTTAAGGGTCAGACTATCGACCACATTGTCCAAGACCTGCAGCTAGTCTCTCGGATGGATTGCCAGATGGTGGGCATCGGCCCATTTATGCCTCACTCCTCCACACCGTTGGGTGGTGAGCCTGCTGGCGACCTTAGACTTACGCTTGCTGCTGTGGCAATTACGCGTCTTATGTTGCCAAGTGCACTTATCCCGTCGACCACGGCACTTGCAACACTCTCGCCCCGTGGGCGACTGGAAGGAATACTCTCGGGTGCAAATGTTGTTATGCCTAACCTCTCGCCCTCAGATATTAGGGCCAAATATGCCATTTACGAGAATAAGGCCTCGTGGGGCAAGGAGGCTGCCGAAGGACTTCAGGCACTCGACGAAGAGCTACAAACCATTGGCTATCACATAGACTATAGCCGAGGTGATTATAATATTAAGTAATAATTGAAGCTATGATAAAATATGATGTAAAGTCGGAGCACGCCGCCGAGTTTATCCACGACGGTGAGATTCGCGAAACCCTGCAGTATGCCGTCGACCATAAGGCCGATATGGCTCTTGTTAACGAGATTTTGGCTAAGGCCGAGGAGGGTAAGGGTCTCACACACCGTGAGGCAGCAGTGCTCATCGAGGTTGAGGACAAGGCTGTCGAGGAGCGTATCTTCGCTATTGCCCGCTCAATCAAGGAGCGTATCTATGGCAATCGTATTGTGATGTTCGCACCTTTGTACTTGTCGAACTACTGCGTAAATGGCTGTGTATATTGCCCTTACCACGCTAAGAATAGAACAATTCCTCGTCGTAAGCTCACGCAGGAGGAGATTCGTCGTGAGGTTATCGCCCTTCAGGATATGGGCCATAAGCGTTTGGCTCTCGAGACTGGTGAGCACCCTACGAAGACACCTATCGAGTATGTCTTGGAGTCGATCGACACCATCTACTCTATTCACCACAAGAATGGTGCTATCCGCCGTGTGAATGTCAATATCGCAGCAACTACTGTCGAGAACTATACTCGATTGAAGGATGCTGGCATCGGCACATATATCCTCTTCGAGGAGACCTACGATCGTGAGGCCTACGAGAAGCTCCACCCAACAGGTCCTAAGAGCGATTGGGCATACCATACCGAGGCTATGGACCGTGCTATGCTCGGTGGTATCGACGATGTGGGTGTTGGTGCACTGTTTGGTTTGTCGAATTTTCGCTACGATGTTGTCGGTATCTTGATGCACGCTGAGCACCTTGAGGCTCGTTTTGGCGTTGGTCCTCACACTATTAGCGTGCCACGCATCCGTCCTGCTGACGATATCGACCCTCGTGACTTCCCTAATGCTGTTACCGATGAGGTCTTCCGTCGAATTGTTGCGGTGTTGCGTCTCGCGGTGCCATATACAGGTATGATTGTCTCGACTCGCGAGTCGCAGCGTTCACGCGAGTTGGTGCTCGATGTGGGTGTGTCGCAGCTTAGCGGTGGCTCTAAAACGAGCGTCGGTGGCTATGCCGAGGGTATCGAGGATGCGGAGGATTCTGCACAGTTCGACATCTCGGACAACCGTACTCTTGATGAGATTGTGGGCTGGTTGCTCGATCTTGGATATATCCCAAGTTTCTGTACCGCTTGCTATCGTGAGGGACGTACAGGCGATAGATTTATGTCGCTTGCCAAGCGTGGCTTGATTGGTGACTGCTGTGGTCCTAACGCCTTGATGACCTTGGCAGAGTATCTCGAGGATTATGCCTCTCCACGCGTTAAGGTTGAGGGTCTTAAGATGATCGATAGACTCAAGCAGGTGATTCCTTCCGAGAAGATTCGTAACATCACTGAGCGTAACCTCAAGGCTATCATCGAGGGTAAGCGTGACTTTAGATTCTAAAACATAGCGACTATGGCTCTTACAACACCAACTTCTGAGCGTGTACATATCTCGCTCTTTGGTCGCACAAATGCTGGCAAGTCGACACTTATGAATCGCCTTGTGGGCTTCGACGTAGCTATAGTTTCGCCTGTTGCTGGCACCACTACCGACCCTGTGCAGAAGGCTATCGAGATTAATGGTCTTGGTGCGGCGGTTATCGTTGACACTCCAGGTCTCGACGACTTCACTCTGCTCGGCAGCGAGCGTATGGCACGCACGGCTAAGGTCTTGGATAAGACCGATATCGCTGTCGTGTTGTTTACAGACAAGGGTGGCGATGCGGAGTATAGCGTTATCGAGGAGTGCCGCGTGCGTGAGATTCCCACCATCGTGGTGCTCAACCAGATAGATAGAGTCGATGCAAAGGGTGAGGTTGTTGAGAATATTCGCGAGCGTTCAAAGCTTAAGATTGTGTGCGTGAGTGCATTAACTGGCGAGGGCATCGATGAGCTTCGTGCAGCTATTGTCGCTTGCCGCACGGAGGAGGAGCGATACATCACCGAGGGTTTTTGCAAGTCGGGTGATAGGGTATTGCTTGTTATGCCTCAGGATAAGGCTGCACCAAAGGGTCGCCTTATTCAGCCTCAGGTGCAGACCATCCGTGAGCTGTTGGATCGCAGCTGTATACCTATCTGCTGCACGCCCGACCGTATGGCCGAGGCTTTGGCGGCATTGGGTAGCGTTCCCGAGCTTATCATCACCGACTCGCAGGCTTTCAACGAGGTATATAGTCTCAAGCCTGAGGGTTCGACGCTAACATCGTTCTCGATACTCTTTGCACGCTATAAGGGTGATATTCATCTCTTTACCGAAGGTGTTAAGGCTCTCAAAAATATCACGGAGTCCTCACGCATCTTGATTGCTGAGGCTTGCACGCACACGCCGCAGAACGAGGATATCGGTCGTGTGAAGCTACCTCGACTGCTGCGTAAAAAGTTTGGCGAGGGTCTTACTATCGATATTGTTGGCGGTGCGGAGTATCCTGAGGATTTGACAATCTACGATTTGGTGATTCACTGCGGTGCCTGTATGTTCAACCGCCGTCACGTGCTGAGTCGCATTGAGCGAGCAAGAAAGCAGGGTGTGGCCATTACGAACTATGGCGTGATACTCGCAGCTCTGACGGGAATTCTTGATAGAGTTCGCACCAATTAGTTTTGCAGATTAGCATAAATTATGTAACTTTGACACAAAATATAACTACCATTATGGAGAACAAAAAGATAAAATTACTTGATCGTCGATTCAAGATTATGATCCCTGCCGAGGAGATTGACAAGGCAGTAGAGCGTGTTGCTGAGCAGCTCAACGAGCGTTACGAGGGTAAGACCCCTATCTTCCTTGGTGTACTCTCTGGTTCATTTCTCTTCTTGAGCGACCTCGTGCGTAAGGTGAACTTTGATTCACGTATGGCATTTGTCAAGATTTCGTCATACGAGGGTACGCAGTCTACAGGCCAGATTAAGCAGCACCTGGGTATCGACTTTGATATTGAGGGTAAGGATATCATCATCGTTGAGGATATCGTCGAGACAGGCCATAGTATGAACTACTTGCTCAACTACCTCAAGGAGCGTAAGCCTGCAAGCGTTGCTATCTGCACACTCTTCTACAAGCCTGAGAAGTTCCTCCACGAGTATAAGATCGACTATGTGGCTATGCCTATCGGCAACGAGTTTATCGTGGGCTATGGTCTCGACTATAACCAGATTGGTCGTAACCTCAAAGATATCTACGTTTTAGATGAAGATTAATCCCGACTTAGAGCTCTTGAAGGGTGGTGAGCTCTTGCCACTTGTCGAGGACTTCTACACCATTCAGGGTGAGGGCTTCCACACCGGAAAGCCAGCCTATTTCATACGCCTCGGTGGCTGTGATGTTGGTTGTCGCTGGTGCGATGCTAAGTACACCTGGAATCCTAAGGTCTTTCCTCCCACTGAGGTCAAGACCGTTGTAGAGCGTGCTGCGTCGTGCTCTGCACAGGCCATCGTGATTACTGGTGGCGAGCCTCTTCTCTACCCATTGGGTATCCTCACGCGTGAGCTTCACGCTCGTGGCCTCGAGATATTCCTTGAGACCTCGGGTACGCAGCCTCTTAGCGGTGAGTTTGACTGGGTGTGCCTCTCGCCAAAGCGTCAGCTACCACCTCTCGACGAGGCATTCCGTCGTGCCGATGAGCTTAAGGTGATTATCCAGACGGTGGAGGACCTCAAATGGGCCGCGGAGTGCAGCGAGAAGGTGGGTCGCAAGTGTCTCTTGTATTTGCAGCCTGAGTGGAGCGTCTATGAGCAGATTATTCCTACAATTGTGGAGTTTGTGAAGGCAAACCCTGTGTGGAATATCTCGATTCAGACGCATAAGTTTATGCATATTCCTTAGTATATTATATATAGGTATATGGCTATCGATAGGCAGAAGATAAAGGATAGGCTGGTGAAGTATTTCTGGGTGTCGCTCACGTTGGTGATAGCCATCTTCACTATTGTTGTCTCGGTGCGTACTGCTCAGGATTTGATGCGTACGTCGGAGCGTCAGCAGGCCATCGAACCTAAGCTTGTGGAGCTTCAGGAGAAGATCACGCGAGATAGTAGCTTTGTCGAAAATCTGCAGCACTCACCCGAGTTCTTGGAGAAGTTTGCTCGTGAGCACTTCCTTATGCAGCGAGAAGGTGATGTAGTATATATCTTAGAGGAGTAATATGCGAACGCCATACAATAAACAATGTTGTGTGGCGTTCGTTTGTAAAAAGAGTTTTGATGCCTATGCTATAATTCGACTACCGAATTAATTTTTTTTAAGTTATGAAACGTAGTGTAATACTTTTTTTAGGTGTCGCCCTCATATCGGCGGCATCGGGTGCAGTGACATCCTATCTGCTCACCACCAACCGCTCTAATGATGTGGTGCCATTGTCGCAGGCTGTTGCCGAGACGCCGAGTGCTACAACACTCTTTGCAAGTGCAGCTGCCGATTCGCAACATTTCGACTTGACCTATGCTGCTGAGAGTGCTGTGAAGGCTGTTGTGAGTATCGAGTCGACAAAGCGTGTCTCTGGATCACAATATATCGACCCATTCTACCTCCTCTTTGGTATGCCTGAGGGTGCTACGCCGCCATCTCGTGAGGCACGTGCTGGAGGCTCGGGCGTTATCATCTCGTCGGATGGCTATGTGGTGACCAACAACCACGTCATCGAAGGTGCCGATAAGCTTAGTGTCAAGCTCTCGGATGGTAGAGTCTTCGAGGGCCGTGTTGTGGGTACTGACCCAGCAACCGACGTGGCACTCGTCAAGATTAATGCTGAGGAGCTGCCAACAATCCCATTTGGTTCATCTGACGACCTGCGTCTTGGAGAGTGGGTGCTTGCCATTGGCTCGCCTATGGACCTGCAGTCGACAATCACTGCGGGTATCGTCTCGGCTAAGGCTCGTAACCTCGGTGCTATCGACAACCGTTATGGTATAGAGTCGTTTATCCAGACCGATGCTGCTGTAAACCCTGGCAACTCGGGTGGTGCGTTGGTCAATGCTCGTGGTGAGTTGGTGGGTATCAACACCATCATCAAGACCTCTACGGGTGGTTATATGGGCTACTCGTTTGCTGTTCCTGTAAGCATTGTGAGCAAGGTTGTTGTCGACCTCAAGGAGTCGGGTGTTGTGCAGCGTGCAGTGCTTGGCGTGTCGTTTAGGGCTGTTGATCAGCAGTTTATCGATGATATGGGCCAGGAGACAGGCATTAGCAAGATTGGTGGAATCTATGTTGCCTCGGTTGTTGAGGATGGTGCAGCCTCTAAGGCAGGCATCCGCAAGGGCGATGTAATCACCTCTATCGAGGGTGTTAAGGTCAATGACAGTGCTACGCTCCTTGAGCAGATTGGTAAGCGTCGTCCAGGCGATAAGGTGCGTGTGGAGTATCTGCGTGAGGGCAAGAGCCATAGTGTTACGGTGACGTTGCAGAACAAGTCGGGCGAGACTAAGCTCCTCAGCCGTGAGGATACCGACGTGTCGGAGTTGCTCGGTGGTAAGTTTGCGACAGCTTCGTCTTCGCTCTGTCGAGAGCTCGGTATCCGTGGTGGCGTGCAGGTGCAGAAGATCATAAGCGGTGGCCTTTTGCAGCGTGCTCGTGTCAAGG
>JAFYSI010000025.1 GCA_017559425.1 Alistipes sp. | reverse complement strand
GAATGACCACGTGTTTTTGTGCAGGTCCGCCGTTTCGACAAAAGAGACCATCGAGGTGAACGGCGAAACCTATCCCGTGTATAAGATGGAAATCTCTAACACATCTCACCCATTCTACACAGGTAAGATGAAGTTGGTAGACACCGCTGGTCGTGTGGATAAGTTTATGAGCCGTTACGCAAAGCGCTACGATAAGAAGAAGTAATTCCTTCTATCTCAAAGACAGAGAGCTGTACTCCGAGAGTACAGCTCTTATTTTTTGTCCTAGTGGGAAATAAGGAGGCAAAGACTCCCGACAAACATCGATATGTTCTGTGAGTTAAGATGAGCGGCTTATTGGGGCTTATTGGTCAAATTAGTACATAAAATCGGGGCGGTTTTTATTTATTGGTCAAAAATAGTACATAAATGCGGGTATTTGCCCGCATTTATCATTTCCATTTGAGCCTAAAGTATTCATCAATAAATAGTTTACGATACCTTTTTGACATACCATTATGTACTCTCAATTTAGTTTTTAGATCAGTATTGATAGCTTCGAGGATATTATTGGTATTAGGTATTGGAACATCTGGGTTATCATAGTAAGTCCATAGCCACTTCATATGTCTTTTCATAGAGAAGTAAGCACTGCGCACTCTGCGATGTGTGTATGTTTTCTTGCCTGTATTTTTGTCGATCGTTCGCTGCTTAAGCCATATGTGCCATTTCTCATACCACATATCCATCATTCCTACAAACGACTCCTTATCTGTATGGCATAATAGGTGTGCAATCTTTTGTAATTCCTGACCAGCCTCAGTTTGCGGACTCTTTGTGAGATACTCATCTACGGTCTTAACTTGATGAAATTGACAATATTGTACTTTATAACGTACGAGAGCTTGGGGTAATCCCCATAGACCATCGCACACAATACCGAGTATCTTAAACTTGTGTTCTCTCAACCATTCAATGCCCTCCAAATAATCAGCAATTGTTTCCTTCTTATCGAGAAACTTGCGCCAAAGTAGTCGTTTGCGATAAGCATCAACAATAAGTAGAACACCGAAGCTCTTACCCCAGTAGGTTGCATCCATAAGGATTACTACTTCCTTATATTTAGATACGATTCGTGTTGTATGGACTTGGCGCATTCTGCGTTGCACGGTGCTAACTGAAAGACCGTGTCGTTCGGCAATCTCTGCAAGAGTTTGTTTGCCCTTTACATACTCCTCATAGAGACTCTTGGGCGAGGTGGAACGGCGAGCTGTAGGTAGCACCGAATGACGATGGCAGTTAGAGCAAAAATAACGCTGTTTGCCCCCGTTGTAGCCGTGTCTGACGAGGGTGCGATGCCCACATTTTGGGCAAACTTTTTATCCATTTCTAACTCAAATAGTGCAAATATAAGAAAATCAATCGATTGCCCCGATTTTATGTACTAAATTTGACCAATAAGCCAGATGAGCAGTAATGGGTTTTAATAGACTTATATAAATTGGCCTTATGCAGAACATATTAACTCATTATAACTCTTCGAGACCCATCATAACCCATAGAATCTAACGTATTCAACCATCATACAACACAAACAAAAAGAGGGAGCGGATATAATCCACTCCCTCTAATCGTTCGACGCACTTGTCGGACTGCAGACTAGTTGTACTTGAATGTAGCCTCGTCTGATACAGTCAACTTCTTACGACCCTTAGCGCGACGTGCTGCCAATACCTTACGGCCATTAGCGGTAGCCATTCTCTGACGGAAACCGTGCTTGTTGATTCTCTTACGACGAGAAGGCTGATAAGTTCTTTTCATTGCCATAGTTGTATCTGTTTTTTATGTTTTTGTTCCGTATATTAATACCAATAACGCTTCTTTTGCGAGGTGCAAAGGTACAATGTTTTTTTTTAATTACAAACAATTAAGCAAATTATTTTAACTTTTCGTTGCTAAATTCCTAAAATCAATCGTCAAAAATGTTTATCTCGCCCCTCTCGACCTTGCCATACATCGCCGCAAGCTCGCCAATAGCGGGCGAAATCACGGCAAGCGTATCGCTGATAACCTTCTCTCCACCACCCTTAATGCGGTAGAGCAGCGTGGCGTACAAGGCTCTAAAGCATAGCTCCGTGTCGCTGATGTCGCGAATATCGCTATCGTCGAGCAACATACGCAGACGTGGCAACTCAGCCTCGAGAGCACGGTAGGTTGTGCGATAGTGCTCACCTACGGGCAACTTCATAAGCTGCAGGTGGAGGTTATGCATATCGCCAATAAGGTGGAGCGTGTGGTCGATATGGCCCTTCGACTCCTTACCCTCCTTCTGCAGCAGCTCGACAATCTGCATATACCAGTTAAAGACATTCTCCTTCTGCTGCTCATCGAGACCCTCGGTCTTAGCCACTAACGTGGTATAGATAGCCTCAGGACTGAACTGCAGAGCACGAAGCAGATCCTCAACCTGCCAGAGGTAGAGGATATACTCAGCAATATTCTCCTTGCGTTTCTGTAGTGCAATAAGCATACTTACATCTCTTATTATATAAACACCGACTTGGTTAATACCCTACTCCTCGTCATCGCCAACGACGATATATCTCTTCTGCTGGCGTATCTCTCGCATAAACTCCATCATCTCTTTACGCGACATCGTGGCCAACTTTGCTTCATCCTCGGGGTAGAGTTTGAATTTCACTATCTCAAACTTCATTGTGCTCATCTCATTAGCATAGCGCTCAGCTGTTTGGATAATACTTACAAAGCTCTTTGGAAGGATGATATTCTCAACATCGATAGCGGCGGCAAAGAGGTGTGCTATATCTAAATCCTTGAAACCCGCTATGCCACATCCAATCCTTGTGACTAAGAACGTAAGCTCGCTGTGTTGTTTTGCAAATTCGATAAACTCGTCGACATATGGGCGTATGGTATCCACACCACCCTGCATTGTCGGAATAGCGTAGCTACGACCGGTAAGGCCTACACCCACGCCCCACTCAGCACCAAAGCTCTTGTGTGCCACGCGTGCAGCACCGCCACCGTGCATACCGCTGAGGTTGCTACCGAAGACAAATATCTCATTTGCCTCGAGATGAGTTATCTCATCAGGGGTAAATCTTCGATTATACATAATTCTCCAACATTAAAATCACTATCTAAATCGCACTATATCTCGTCACACAGCCGCAATGAAGCACCCTTGAGTTAAAGCCTACAGCCAGTCGCTCGAGTTGAACGTACCCTTCGGTGCATTTGGCACATTCTCGAAATATTTGAAGCCTGTCAACTGCTCAAGCTCCGCAATCGAGATCATATCCTTCACCTGAGGCTTGTGACCCTTCTCCTGCTCGTGGCAGATGACAAAGGCTACACACTGCAACTCAGAAGCAGAGCAATCCTTCACACACTTGCCCGAGTTACCCTTCTTGGTACGAAGCAGAGCGTAGTAGAACATCGTTGGGCGTGATACGTCCGTGCGACCACCAAACTCAATGCGTGCAGGGCGACCTGTGTTGCCATACTTATCGGTATAGGTGTCGAAGTAGCAGCCAATAACGGTATAGAGCGTGTCGGCACACACAAGGCCATCGATATGGTCCTCAAGGTTGTTCCACGCACCACCACCAGTGTTAAATGTGCTTGAGTACTGTGGAGCGATGTTCGAGTAGTAGAACACCTGTTTGTTTGTAGCCGTCGACGAGAGACGCTCTGCTGAGCCGAGCATATGTCCCTTGTTGCATCCGCCACCCGTGCTCTTGCTCGAGTACTGGATGTTTGCAGGAATCTGAGGATCCTGTGAGTAGGCATCCGTACGACTTGCACCCGACTCGTAGCTCGAGTGGCGAGGTGCTGCTACCCATACTGGGCAGTGGTGATTAGCCGAGAAGCATACTGTGAAGTTGCGTGCCGAGCCATTACGCTGGGCATTCTTCTCGCCACCAGCACAGAGGTGGTGAGCATAGTAGTAGTCCGAGTTGTTGTCGTCACGACCATCACCATTGGCATCTACCTCTATAGGCAACTCATACCAACCTGTACGGTATGTCCAACCGGTTGTAGGGTTAGGAGTTGGCTCTGGTTCTGGTTCAGGCTCTGTTTCTGGATCGGGCTCTGTCTCTGTCTCTGGCTCTGGCTCTGGTTCAGGCTCGGGCTCTGGATCTGGTTCTGGCTCGGGAGCAGGCTCCTCACCCTCGACCAAAGTTCTAAACGTATCACACTCAAGCAGCCAGCTATCGCCCGCAGCACGCACAAGGATGCGGTAAACATAGTTGGTGTTTGGCGTAAGCTCATCGACTTCAACCTCAACCATACGACCCTTAGCAACAGGGTATGTAGTATACTTCTCCGACCCCTTACGAGCCACCATAAAGGCCATCTCCTCGATTGCCTCATAGTCAGAAGCGTTGACCGTTGCCTCAAGCGTAGCACTCGTCTGAGTTATCTTCGTAGCATCGCACTCTACAACTCTGCAGCTGAATGCCACCTCCTTCTCGCAGGCTACGGCAAATAGCAGCACAGCAATAATACTTAGCAATCTTCTCATTACTCTCTGTTTTTTGAATCTATCCAAATTGTCACAGGGCCGTCGTTCGTAAGCTCAATCTGCATATCTGCACCAAAGCTTCCCGTTGCAACCCTCCGTCCCAAAAGCTCCTCTACCTTAGCAACAAACTGCTCATAGAGAGGTTTCGACACAGCCTCAGGTGCAGCCTTAATCCACGAAGGGCGGTTACCCTTCTTGGTCATTGCGTGGAGCGTGAATTGGCTTACAACCATCACATCGCCCACAACATCCTGCACCGAGAGGTTCATAACACCCTCCGAGTCGTCGAAGATACGCATCTGCACAAGTTTCTTAGCAAGCCAGTCGATATCCTCTGCCGTCTCGTCGTGACCCACACCAACAAGCACAACCAACCCCTTGCCTATCTGGCTAAATACCTCACCCGCGATATGGCAACGTGCCTGAGTCACACGCTGAATAAGCAGCCTCATAACCTAACCCTCTGCCTGTGCACACTCGAAGAAGTCCCAAAGGCCATCACCCTTAGGCGTTGGAGCAGTCACAGCGATAGGCTTGCCACCCACAGGGTGCAAGAACTCCACACGACGTGAGTGCAGCGAGATGCCACCATCCTTGTTTGAACGCTTAGCACCATACTTCAAATCGCCTTTGATCGAGCAGCCGATAGCTGAGAGCTGGGCACGAATCTGATGGTGACGACCTGTCTTGAGGTCGACCTCCACGAGGGTATAGTTTGTCGAAGCACCCAACACACGATAGTCGAGCAACGCCTCCTTAGCATCGCCCTTAGGCTTCTGATAGGCGTGCGAACGGTTAGTCTTAGCGTTGCGGGCAATCCAGTGGCGTAGTGAGCCCTCCTCCTCAGCAGGACGCTCCTCGGTAATTGCCCAGTAGGTCTTCTTAATCTGCTTGTTGCGAATCATCTCATTGAGACGTGCCAATGCCTTTGATGTCTTGGCAAAGACCACAGCACCACTCACAGGGCGATCGATGCGATGTACCACACCGAGGAATACAGCACCAGGCTTATGGTCGCGAATCTTAATCATCGCCTTAATCTGATCCTCGATAGCCTCGGTGCCATCTGGATCGCTCTGCACAAGATCACCAACGTGCTTATTTACGATAAGCAGGTGGTTATCCTCATAGAGGATATCATTGATTGTAAACATATTATAACTTAAAAGTAAAGGGCAATAGTTTCTCTGCTGAGTCGACAACAGTAGCCGAGCCAGCACCACACATTATGACACGAATCGGTGACTTCTGACGACGCTCAACATCGACAATCACCTGGCGGCACTGACCGCAAGGATAGCACTCACGCTCCGAAGGGTTTGAGGCAATAGCGAGTGCCTCGATAGGGTCGTCGGCATAGTTCGACTCGATGAAGAAGAGCAGCGAGCGCTCGGCACAGAGACCCGCGGGGTAGACCTCGCTCTCGAAGTTGGCAGCGTGGAACGTACGTCCGCTATGCAGACGAACGGCAGCACCAACGTGGAAGTTAGAGTATGGTGCGTGCGACTTCTCGGTAGCTACCTCAGCCTCGCTCACCAACACCTGGTCCGCAACATCAAGGTCACTGATGTTGTCGTAGTGCTCATAGTTTAATTCCAGTGTTCGTTTCATAATTACAACGGGATTAGTCAACAAAGTTAAGAATAATTTCTTAAAAAGCAAAAAATGTGCTCTTTATGCCCCCACACAACAAAAAGATACGGCACTCAAAAGTGCCGTATCTGAATATATTTTACCAAATAACTTTACTAAAAAAAGTCCTTAGCCAAACCACCTTCGCCCGTCTCTTTATAGATTGATGGGAGGTCGTGACCAGTCTGCTTCATAACCTCTACTACTCGGTCGAACGACACACGGTGGTGACCATCGGTATACATCGAGTAGAGATTAGCGTCGAGAGCTCGTGCTGCGGCGTAGGCATTACGCTCAATACAGGGGATCTGCACCAATCCACAGATAGGATCACAGGTCATACCGAGGTGGTGCTCAAGACCCATCTCCGCAGCGTACTCAATCTGTGCTGGTGTTCCGCCAAATAGCTGATTTGCAGCGGCTGCCGCCATTGCACAGGCAACACCTACCTCACCCTGACAGCCCACCTCAGCACCCGAGATTGAGGCGTTGTGCTTAACGACATTACCGATAAGACCCGCCGTGGCAAGTGCACGCAAGACACGAGTCTCAGAGAACTCGCGTGTCTTCCACAAGTGGTACAACACAGCTGGGATAACACCCGACGAACCACACGTTGGAGCCGTCACGATACGTCCACCACAGGCATTCTCCTCACTCACAGCAAGAGCATACGAGAAGATAAGACCTCGCGACTGCAGACTCTGCTTATAGCCTGATGCACGCACATTGTAACGCATAGCACGACGTGCCAAGTTCAATGGACCTGGAATCACTCCATCGGTCTCGATGCCTCGCTCCACAGCCTCACGCATCACACGCCACACCTTAGCCAGAAATATCCAAATCTCCTTGCCCTCGTGCAGCTCAACATACTCCCAGAATGTGCGACCATTGTCTCTACACCACATCAATATGTCGGTAAGCTTCTTATGAGGATAGACATCAGCATTCTCGATAGGAGCACTATTCTCCTCGGCAAGAGCACCACCACCTACGCTGTATACTGTCCAGTCGTCGATGATGTTATCATTGTCGTCAAGAGCCTGAAAACGCATACCATTGGGGTGGTATGGAAGGAATACTGTAGACTCCCATACAAGCTCCACCTCGCCGTGAGGCTTTAGCGTGTCGAGGATAGCCACATCGGTAAGGTGGCCCTTACCCGTAAGTGCAAGGCTGCCATATAGTGTCACACGAAAACGTGTGCAGTCGATATTACGACGTTGAAAAATCTCGGCAGCACGACGTGGTGCCATAGTGTGGCTACTCGAAGGTCCTGTGCCGATGCGATATAACTCTCTAATACTCTTCATAGTTTACGAAATTGAGCCATTTAACTAATTGCAAAGGTAATATTTTTGTTAAGAATATCTCCACTTTTCTTAAAGATTTTATACCTTTGTCTTATAAAACAATACTCCTATGGCAACGCTATACCTACATATCCCCTTCTGCAAGCGAATATGCTCCTACTGCGACTTCTACAAAGTGGGTGCCATAGAGCTACTACCCAAGGTCATAGGAGTGATGCATCGCGAGATGGAGGAGCGTGCCAATTACATCGAGGACAAGCATCTTACATCGATCTACTTCGGTGGTGGAACACCCTCGCTTCTCAAGCCTCAAGAGATAGAGGCACTTATCTCGCGTGCCGAGTCACTCTTCGACATCAGCGGTGTTCAAGAGATCACAATCGAGGCAAACCCCGACGACCTTACTGATGAGTATGTCGCAGCACTTCGCGACACACGCGTAAACCGCCTAAGTCTCGGTATTCAGTCGTTTGACGACCGAGTATTGAAGTTTATGAATCGTCGCCATACAGCCTCCGAGGCAGAGCTTGCGGTGGAGCGACTACATAGGGCGGGAATCGACAACATATCTATCGACCTTATCTTTGGCGTTGCGGGCTTCGAGGGTGATCATCTTGGTGAGTCGCTAAGACGTGCCGTGGCTCTCGACGTGGAGCATATCTCGGCCTACCACCTCACAATCGAGGAGCGTACACGTCTTGGTCTACTAACGCGAAAGGGTGAGTATCAACCAATTAGCGATGAGGAGTCGGAATCAGAGTTTCTACGTGTACACCACACGCTCCTCGACGCTGGCTACGACCACTATGAGGTCTCGAACTTTGCCAAGCCTGGGCGTTATGCTAAGCACAACTCTGCCTACTGGCAGGGTGTGGAGTATCTCGGCATAGGTGCTGGTGCCCACAGCTTCAGTCGCGACAACCGCACCTGGTGTACCTCCTCGGCAAAGGAGTACGCCGAGGGTACGTTTCGCTACGAAGAGGAGCATCTCACGCCCGATGACAAGCTCAATGAGTATATAATGGTCTCGCTACGCACAAGCCGAGGAGTCGACCTACAGCACATCGAAGAGAGCTTTGGCCGGAGACGTCGCGAGGAGATAGAGCGAGGCGTGGAGCGTTGGCTCGACAGCGGAATTATGCAACGCAAGGAGGACAAAGTATTCGTCGTTTCGGAGCATTTTTTAATCTCAGATGCTGTAATTGAGTCACTTTTCGTCTAAAATTTGGATAATTCAAAATTTTGTCGTAATTTTACTATCCAGAAAATAAATATTTTTATTCATCTGCTCAACATAATTAGCCAACCTTTTAGTTTTCACGGCATTATGTTGTGCGGGTTGTCGTATAGATCGAAAAAAAGTAACTAACAAATATATTCCAACTATGTCAGGACTTAAATTCGACAAGCGTGAATTGGGCAACTTGGAGTATTCGCTCGACAGAGAGATGCTCGCTACGGATCGTCGTGGCGGCTATATGAGCACTACTATTGTCTGCTGCAACACACGCAAGTATCACGGCTTGATGGTAGCACCCATCGACCAGACAGACCGTACCTATGTACTTTTGTCGTCACTCGATGAGACCATCATTCAGCACGACCAGACTTTCAACCTCGCTCTTCACCGCTTCGAGGGTGTCTATGAGCCTCGTGGTCACAAGTATATCACCGACTTTGAGTACACACCAACGCCAACAATTACCTATCGTGTGGGTGGCGTAGTGTTGCGTAAGGAGCTGCTGTGGATTCACAACCGCACACAGCTTATGATTCGCTACACCCTTGTGGATGCTCACTCTGATACTACCCTACGTCTACGTCCTCTGTTGGCTTATCGCGACAAGCACTCGTTGTCTAAGGCTAATATGGAGGCTGACGGACGTGCTTATCCCATCCCTTACGGCGTGAAGTGCCGCTTGTACGACGGCTTCCCTTGGTTGCATATGCAGCTCAACAAGGAGGATGCAGAGTTCGTAGCAGCCCCAGACTGGTACTACAACTTTGAGTATCAGAAAGAGTTGCGTCGTGGCTATGAGGGTCACGAGGACTTGCTCTCTACAGGCTACTTCGAGGTCAACATCAAGAAGGGCGAGAGCATCATCTTCTCGGCTGCAACCGACCTTATGGCATCGCCCGAGACAATCTCGGCAGTCTACGAGTCAGCACTCGCAGCACGCACACACAAAATCGACTTTTTGAGCTGCTTGCAGCACTCTGCACGTCAGTTCATCATTCGTCGTCCTGAGAACCGCACAGAGCTTATCGCTGGTTACCCTTGGTTTGGCCCATTTATGGAGGATACCTTTATGGCTCTTCCAGGACTCACTCTCTCGCAGAATCGCACAGAGGAGTGCCTTGCGGTCATCGACACAGTGATTCGCGACTTCACCGCAAACGGCTTCCTTGAGGGTAAGGTTACACCTCCTACTGCCGATGCACCACTCTGGTTCTACTTCACACTCCAGCAGCTGGAGGGTCACATCACTCAGAAGGAGCTCTGGACAAAGTATGGCGAGGCTATGAAGGCTATCCTTGAGGCCTACCGCCGTGGCTTTGGCGAGGAGATCAAGCTCCACGACAACGGCCTCATCTGGGCTTCCGCAGAGCGTCCATTGACCTGGATGGGTACAATCATCGACGGCCAGCCTCTCACACCACGCCGTGGCTATCCAGTAGAACTTCAGGCACTATGGTATAACGCCGTGGCATACACCCTTGCCGTTGCTAAGAAACAGGGCGACAAGGCCTTTGTTGCCGAGTGGAAGGATATGCCTGAGAAGACCAAGCAGTCGTTCATCTCTAAGTTCTGGTTGGAGGAGGAGCGTTACTTGGCCGACTATGTAAACTACGACGAGGTTAACAAGTTTATACGCTGCAATATGGTTGTTGCCTGCGGTCTCGACTACAAGATGCTCTCTGAGGAGCAGACAGTAGCTACGCTGCAGACAGTACACCAGCACCTCGTGACACCACGCGGTGTGCGTACACTCTCACCTCGCAACCTTCTCTATAAGTCTAACTACAACGAGGATCAGCGTTCGCAGGATCTCGCATCACGCAACGGCTCAGCGTGGGTATGGCCATTGATGTTCTACGTTAAGGCCTGCTTCGAGCTCGGTGGTGCGAACTACGTTGACGAGGCTAAGGCACTTCTCGAGGAGTTCGACAGTGAGCTTCAAGCAAAGTGCGTAGGATCGATTTCGGAGCGTTTCGAGGGCGACCCTCCATACAACCCACGCGGTTCGGTGTCACACGCAACTTCTGTGGGTGGCCTGCTCTACATCAACTCGTTGATTGAGAAGTACTCGCCAAAGAAGCCAGCACGCAAGAGCTGCAAGAAGGCAGCACCTGCAGCCGAGGTATCGGAGGAGAAGCCAAAACGCAAGTGCGTACGAAAGAGTGCAAAAAAGTAAAACGTAAAATATATTGATTATGAGAGTCTTAATGTTCGGTTGGGAGTTTCCTCCCCATATCGCTGGTGGTTTGGGTACAGCCTGCTACGGTATGACCCAAGGTCTGGCTCGCAACGACGTAGAGGTCATCTTTGTGATGCCTAAGGCGTCGGGTGACGAGGACCAGAGCTTTGTTAAGGTTGTCAACGCCAGCGACATCGAGGCACGCTACT
>JAFYSI010000024.1 GCA_017559425.1 Alistipes sp. | reverse complement strand
TCTTTTTTGTCAGGATGTGACTGTGATAAGCGTGCTTACGCTTGATCTTACCTGTGCCGGTGAAAGAAAAACGCTTCTTTGCAGCGGCATTTGTTTTCATTTTTGGCATTGTTACAAAAGTTAAATTAGTTAATAATAGCGTGCAAAGTTAAAAATAATAATTCAAACAGACAAGAAATATGACGCTTAAAAACGTAATATTCTTAAATCTTGGCTGAAAACTGCCTATTTTATCACAATTTAGGCTGTCAAACCACCCGTTCGACAGCCTAAATCTGTAGATTTTGCTACTTTACCTACTCCTTGACAATCTTCAAGCGAGCCATCACAGGCAAGTGATCAGAGAACGTAGCACTCTCGTCGGCACTGTAGCTCTGCGACTCGAGACCCTCGCTACGCAAGATGTAGTCGATTCGCAACATACCACGCATTGGGCGGAATGTGTAGCCATAGCCATTGCCACTCTCAACAAAGACGTCGTAGAGGTTCTCGCTAATCTGACCGTAGACATACGACATTGGAGTGTCGTTGAAGTCACCACAGACAACCTGGCGGTATGGAGTGTTGTCCATAACGTAGCGAAGCGTGTCGACGTGCGACGCACGAATCGACGAATTGTCGGCAATACGGTTTACGATACTACGCATACGGTCGCCATCCTGTAGAATCTTACCACGAGCGATATCCTCAGTGTCGTCGGCCGAGATGCTCATAGTGTAGAGGTGGTTGTTGAAGATACGCACTGTGTCGCGGCTGATGACCACGTCGCACCAGTGTGATGTGCCACGACCCTCGCCAGCGATGCTTCCTGAGGCGATGATAGGGTAGCGGCTATAGGTACGCACCACATACTCACCACCCTCGACAGCCTCAGAGGTGTAGTATGTGCCACGGAAGTTCTCCGAGAAGAGTGTGTCAATGCGGTCTACGCCACGTGCCTCGCGTGGGAACTCCTGGATGCATAGAATGTCTGGCACACTGCCCTTTGCGAGGTAGTCTACATAGTCGCTAACAACACGCTTGCCATCGTCGTTGTAGAAGCCACGCACGTTGTGTGTAAGGATTGTAAACTCGTTTCTATCCTCTGGCAACTGCTTGTCGACCATAACGGCCATATTGTAGAAGTCGCCGAAGTAGAAGACGCCAGGAAGCAGCAGCACAGCAAAGATGAGTGCCATAATCCAACGACGCATCACCAGCCATAGAAGCGTGCAGATGGCAACCATCAGGTAGAGCACCGGGGTGAAGAGACCCACAATGGTGAACTGACCAAAGAGTGATGGTGGCACGTGTGGTGTGAGGTAGGCGATGATAAGGGCAAGGCTCAGTGAGAGCGTTATCGCCAAAAGAATGATGCTGAAGAGTGTGGCCAAGAAACCTCGTTTCTCTCCGCCTTTTGCAGACCCGAAAATTCCGTTGTACTGCGATTTCTCCTTCTTTGCCATATTGTAGTGTTTTAGTTAGTATCCAAATCTTTTTCTGTCCTGATGTCTCCACCATAGGAGTAGCAACCATCCCCAGAACATACCGCCGAGGTGTGCATAGTGTGCAACGCTGTCGAAGCTTCCCGTAACGCCAAAGATGAGCTCTAAGAGTCCGTAGATTACGACAAACCACTTTGCCTTCATCGGTATAGGTGGTATTAGAAGCATTATCGTGGCGTTGGGGTGCAACATACCAAAGGCAAGCAACAGTCCAAATACCGCTCCCGAGGCTCCCACTGTAACACCGTTGGTAAAGAGCTGTACAAGGCCAGCACCGATACCGCAGACAAAGTAATAGATGAGGAAGCGTTTTGTGCCTAAATCGTACTCGAGACCTCGACCAAACATCCAGAGAGCGAACATATTGAAGAAGAGGTGCGAGAAGTCGCCGTGGAGGAACATATAGGTCACAGGCTGCCAAATCTCAAACCAGGGTGTGTCCACAGGGTAGAGGGCAAAGAGTCCGTATGTGTACTGCTCATCCAGGAGCGTTGTTGCCAAGAATGCTACGCAGTTGGCAATGAGTAGGTTAAGCACCGCTGGGGGTGCAACAGATTGATATCTATCGATGCTCATCTCTTAGCTTTGTTTGTAATTAGTATTTCGTCAGCTTCGCTCTTATGTCGTCAGCTGTTAGCTCTGCCATAATAGGTGCTCCCGAGGGTGTGAAGCTGCGGTTCTCGCACTTGACGAGTTGTCGTAGTAGCTCCTCGGCATCGCCTGCCTTGAGGTTGCGACCATAGCCCGAACTACCTCGACGTGCCATTAGCTCGGCAAGACGACGACGCTCCTCGGCAATAGGCATCTCGCCATTCTCGATGCCGTGTAGCAGCTCGTATATAAGCTCGTCGAGCGGTGTGTTGGTGTCGATGAGTGCTGGGCGACCGATAATCGAGATGTGGTTATCACCACAATACTCCACGTCGAAGCCCAACGCTGCAAACTCTGTGGCGTGGTTCTCCATAAGCTCGTACTCCTCTCTTGAGAGCGTGAGCTCCTCGGCAAAGAACATTCGCTGCGAGGGCACAGCACCAGCAAAGCTCGAAGCTACGATATCCTCAAAGAGAACTCTCTCGCGAGCACGTCTGAGGCTGAGTACAACACAGCGTCCGCCATAGATTGCCACGGCATAGCCACCACCAACAACCATAATATCGGTGAATGTAGCCTCGTCGACCTCCATCTTTGACTCCACATAGTCGAACGACCCTTGCTCGGCCTCCTCGTCGACAAACTCGATAACGCTGCTGTCTGTGCCAGCAGAGCTCACCATAGTGTAGTCTTCGTCGGTGTCGCTCACGAACTTCTCCACGCGAGGTTTTGATCGCTCTTCGAGGCCGTCGTATGGCACGTCAAATCCCGTAAACGGAATGTCTGGCATTGTTGCCGTAGGGTCGATATACTCCTCCTTGAAGGGGTTGTACTCGCTATTTGTGCCGATGCGTGGCTCGTGGTAGATGGTCTGCTGGTTTGTGAATGCAGGAATCTCGAGGCGTGCCTCATCCGAGAAGTCCATAAGTGGCACAGCACCCGTCTTTGCTAAAGTCTCGCGTATCGCCGCCTGGAGAATCTGGATGATAACCTCCGTGTCGGCAAACTTAACGGTGGTCTTCTGTGGGTGGACGTTGACGTCGACACGCTCAGGATCTACCGTTATATATATAAAGTATGAGGGCATACAACCCTCGGGTATGAGCTTTTCGTAGGCACGGATGATGCTTCGCTGCATTGTCTGCGAGTAGAAGTATCGGCCATTTACGAACAAGTACTGCTCGTTGTTACGCTTTTTAGCTGCTGCAGGACGACCCACAAAGCCCTCGATGCGAACCACCGAGGTGTCAACCTCCACGTCGAGAAGGTTGGCCTTGATGTGTTTACCCACGATGTCGATAATACGCCCGCGGCGGTTTGTGGGCTTTAGGGCGTAGAGCAGGGCGTCGTTCTGTCTTAGCTCGAATTCCACCTCGGGGTTGCAGAGTGCTACACGCGTGAACTCCTGCTTGATTTGCGAACCAAGACGCGAGTTGTCGCCATCGATAAACTTGCGTCGTGATGGCACGTTGTAGAAGATGTTACGCACCAAGAACTGCGAGCCTTTGGCACACGACACAGGTGTTTGTGATCGGAACTCGCCACCGCTGATAAGTGTCGATGTTCCCACCTCGTCGCCCTCTTGACGTGTTCTTAGCTCAACCTCCGATACCGCAGCAATCGAGGCGAGAGCCTCGCCACGGAAGCCGAAGGTGTGGAGCTGGTATACATCCTCGATCGACTGAATCTTGCTTGTTGCGTGGCGGTCGAAGGCCATACGAGCATCAATTGCCGACATACCGCAGCCATCGTCGATGATCTGTATAAGCTCCTTGCCACCATTTCGAAAGTTCACCTTAACGCACTTCGCCCCCGCATCGATCGAATTCTCCATCATCTCTTTGACGACATTCGACGGTGCGTTGACCACCTCACCAGCGGCAATCTGGTTGGCAACAATCTCGGGTAGAAGTTTTATTCGGTTCATTCGTTACTCTTATTCGTTAGGCACAATGGTGATACGCTTGTATCGCCACTCGTTCTCCTCAATCTCCTTGAGAGTCTCATCGTTGAGAGTCTCGATTCCCTCCTGGTTTGCTATGTCAATACTCTCGTTGTAGATAAACTCGAGGGGGAATACCTCGCCCTCGGTAGCCTCGCGATTAGCTGTGCTGACACCACGTTTCTCCTCGTCAGCCTTAATGACGAAGTCCATAATGCGTGGCAGAAGCCACAATATGCCGAGGCCAATCACCACGGCAATGATCACCAAGCCGCGGAGCTTGCCTATTCCGGCACTACGGTCCGACTCGCGTGAAGCATCGCGTGCCTCTCGCTGCGTACGGACATACTTGCCAGGTACATACTCCTCCGCGTCGCTCTCCTTCGATGTGCCGTGCAGCTGCTTACGTCGCTCGTTACGCTCGTCGAGCACTGGGTCGAAGTAGCGAGGTATGTAGTTGAACTGTCGAGGTTTTGTCTTATGTGGACGAAATATTGACATACTCTAACTCTATCTGAAGAAGTTCTTCATTCGCTCAAAGATATTCTGGTTCTCGACACCCGAAGCACGCTTGAAGTTAGGCTGCTCCGCGAGCTTCTCTACGAGGTGTCGCTCCTCCTTGGTGAGCTCGTCAGGGATGGTGATGTCTACGACAACCATAATATCGCCACGGCCGTAGCCATTTACATCTGGTAGACCCTTGCCACGCAGACGCAACACCTTACCAGCGTGCGTACCTGCAGCAATCTTGATGCGAGCCTTACCATCGATTGTAGGTACCTCCACCTCGCCACCGAGGATAGCCGTAGTTACGGTGATGTTCATGTTGTGAATCAGGTCGTTACCATCGCGGATAAGGAGTGGGTTGTGCTCCTCCTCGATAACTACGAGAAGGTCACCACTCACACCGCCATTACGGGCAGCATTACCCTTGCCACGCACCGTGAGCACCATACCGTCACCCACACCAGCAGGGATCTTAACCTCGATAATCTCCTGGCCACGCTCCGTACCCTCGCCGCCACACTTCGAGCACTTCTCCTTGATTGTGCGGCCAGTACCGCCACACGTTGGACATACGCTCTGTGTCTGCATACGACCGAAGAACGAGTTCTGTACAGAGATGACATATCCCGCACCGTTACACTGCGAGCAGGTTGCATACGACGATGAGTCCTTAGCACCCGAACCTCCGCACTTGTCGCACGACACGGTCTTGTTGATCTTGAGCTTCTTGGTTACACCCTCGGCAATCTCCTGTAGGGTGAGCTTTACCGTGATGCGGATGTCGCTACCACGATTTGTTGTGCGAGTACGCGATGAGCGGCCACCACCAAAGCCTCCACCACCAAAGCCTCCGAAGATGTCGCCAAACTGCTCGAAGATATCCTCCATCGAGAAGCCACCGCCTGAGAATCCTGAGAATCCGCCACCGCCACCAGCAGCACCACTCATACCTGCGTGACCAAAGCGGTCGTAACGAGCACGCTTGTCGTCGTTAGAGAGCACGTCGTAGGCCTCGGCAGCCTCCTTAAACTTCTCCTCCGCCTCCTTGTCGCCAGGGTTCTTGTCTGGGTGATACTTGATGGCCGCCTTGCGGTAGGCCTTCTTTATTGTATCGGCATCGGCGTTACGTTCAACGCCCAACACCTCATAGTAATCTCTCTTCTCTGCCATAATCGAAAAATTTATTCGCCAACGACAACCTTTGCATAGCGAAGAACGTGGTCGCCAAGCTTATAGCCACGCTGCACACAGTCGATAACCAATCCGCGCTTCTCGTCGCCCGCAGCAAAACGTGCTACAGCCTCCTGCTCCTCCTCGTTGAATGGCTTGTCGATGCAGTCGATAGCTGTGATGCCTGCTGCCTGGAGTACGCTCTCGAACTTCTTCATCACGAGCTCTTCGCCCTGACGCAAAGCCTCGATGTCGTCGCTCTTCTTTGAAGCCGCTACTGCACGCTCCATATCGTCGAGGATTGGAAGAATCGACTTCCACGCACCCTCGCAACCACGCTCCACGAGCTCCATCTTCTCCTTGATGGTACGCTTGCGGAAGTTGTCGAACTCAGCCTGAAGGCGGAGATACTTATCACGCCACGCGGCAATCTGCTCCTCGAGCGATGGCTCGACTGACACATTGTCCGACTCGTTGGTCTCGTTGTCTGCCACTTTGTCCGATGCGGCCTCAGTGTTTGGCTGCTCAGGAGTCTCCTGAGTAGTCTCGTCCTGTTTCATATCTTGCTCTAAATCAATTGTTTGCTTCTTCATAAATCTGCGAAAATTAAACATTACAGATATATATTAATCAAATTATATGCCTAATACAAATATTGTTGGTCGTTTCTCGATGTTTGGCACTCCACGACGCTGCCACTCCTCGATGCTTAGTGTCACGATGAGCTCATCCTTGGCTGTGATGTTGGCAGCTACGGTTAGTCGAATCTTTGGCGATAGGGTCTTGCAGAGTGAGTCAAAGAGCTTCACATTGCGATAGGGTGCCTCGATAAATATCTGTGCTTGACGCTCTTGCATAGCTCTACGCTCGAGTGCCTTGATAGCCTTGCCACGCTCAGGCTCCTTTACAGGGATGTAGCCATTGAAGGCAAACGACTGTCCATTCTGTCCCGATGCCATCATCACCATAAGAATAGACGAAGGACCTATCAACGGCACAACCTTCACGCCGTGGCGGTGTGCAAGGGCCACAATGTCGGCACCAGGGTCGGCAACACCAGGAACGCCAGCCTCCGAGATGACACCAGCAGAGCGACCAGCGATTATTGGGCGGAGCATACGCTCTATGTCTTGAGGCGATGTGGTGTGCTCGTTGAGCTCCACAAACTCGAGCTCGTCGATCTTACGCTCTATGCCTGCCTTGGATAGAAAGCGACGTGCCGAACGGGTATTCTCGACGATGAAGTAGTCGAGCGAGTTCATCACCTGAAGGTTTGCACTTGGAAGTACCTCCCATACCGACTCGTGGTCGGCAATAGGGCAGGGAATCATATATATTGTTCCAGCCATTATCTCTCTGTGTATATGCGTTTTACTCGTGCCGAAATAGATGTCATTATCTCATACGATATGGTGTCGAGCACAGCTGCCATATCCTCGAGTGTGAGTCCTCGCTCGGCAGAGAATATTGTCACCTTATCGCCCACCGATACACCATCGATGTCAGTGATGTCGATCATTGCACTATCCATACATACGCGTCCGATGATTGGAGCTCGTTTGCCCGCTACGCTCACCTGCCAACGACCATTACCCAAGTGGCGGTCGAGACCATCGGCATAACCAACGGGTATTGTTGCAGTTATCGTGTCACGCTCGAGACGTGCCGAGCGACCATATCCCACCGACTCGCCCTTACGCAACTGCTTTATCTGCACAATGCGTGTTGAGAGCGTAGCTACTGGGATAAGCTCCTCGTTGTGCTCAAAGCCGTAGCCATAGAGGCCAAGACCGAGGCGACACATATCGTAGTTAGCCTCCCGGAATCGAACGATGGCTGCCGAGTTGGCGATATGTCTAAGCGGTTTATAGTCGAGCCACTCGATAAGCTGTGAGCTCATATACTCAAACTTCTTGAGTTGCGAGCGTGTGAACTCATCCTCGGCGGGAACATCTGCACACGACAAATGCGAGAATATCGAAGCGATATGTAGCGAGGTGTCGAGGTGGATGGCACGACCCAGCAAGTCGACCTCATCTTCGACAAATCCCAAGCGGTGCATACCCGTGTCGAGCTTGATGTGGATAGGGTAGTGCTCTCTTGCAGCACGATGCACAGCACGGCGGAACTCGTCGAGCGATTGGAAGCTATATATCTCTGGCTCAAGGTCGTGCGATATCATCACGTCGAAGCTGTCGTGGTCGGCATTAAGCACCACGATAGGCATTGTGATGCCCTTTGAACGCAGCGTGACACCCTCGTCGGCAAAGGCTACAGCAAGGTACGACACACCCTCGTGCTGAAGCATACGAGCAACATCTGCGTCGCCAGTACCATAGCTCCACGCCTTGACCATAGCGACCACAGGATGCTGGTGTGGTAGATGACGACGGAAGTAGTTGAGGTTCTTCTTCATCGCTGCAAGGTCTACCTCGAGTGTTGTGGTGTGTGTCCTACGCTCCAAGAGGCGTGTCAGACGCTCAAAACGGCTATCGCGGCTACCCTTGACAAGGATAACAGAGTCGGCCCAACGCTCACGACCAAAGTTCTCGATGAGCTCGTCCGTTGTGTAGTAGAACGATGAGTTGTAGTCGAAGAGGCTGCTGTGCTTGGCAATCATCTCGCCCACGCCAATAAGGTGGTCAACGCCAGCACTGCGTACTGCCTCTGCCACACGGCGATAGAGCTCCTCCGAGGCCATTCCGCTTTGCAGTATATCCGATATTACGGCAACCTTTCTGCGTCCCATAGCCTGACGGTGCAGAGCATCAAGAGCCACGATAACGGAGTTGATGTCGGAGTTGTAGGTGTCGTCGATAATCATCGAGTTGTCGATACCCTCCTTGAGCTCAAGACGCATAGCCACGTTTGCCGAGAATACCGCTCCATCTACGCCATAACCCAACTTACGCATCAGGGCTGTGACGTGAGATGCATCGACCGAGAGGGCATCGCTGAGCTCCAAGATGTCGTCGAACGACTCTGAGCTACTGTCGATAAGCTCACGGTTTGAGTATCGCTGGCGAATCTTCTCGCTGAGCTGTCTATACTCCTTACTATATATTATTGTCTTGGCGTCGCGTGCCAAGATAAGTTTTTCGTCAATCTTTGCATCAAGGCTCTTGAAGTTTGCCGAGTGAGCATCGCCAATCGATGTGAAGACGACTATCTCTGGGCGTATCATTCGCTCCAAACGCTCCATCTCACCCTCCTCCGAGATTCCCGCCTCGATGAATGCCACCTGCTCAGTACCCTCGAGCATTAGGAGCGAGAGTGCCACGCCGAGCTGCGAGTTGTAGCTCTTGGGCGAGGCAAACGACCGTACGGTGCTCGGCATTGAGCGTGCTGCCCACTCCTTGACAATGGTCTTGCCATTGGAGCCTGTGATGCCTACCACGCGTCCTGTGAACTGCAAGCGGTGGTGTGCGGCAAGTGCCTGAAGTGCTGCAATCGTAGAGTCGACAACTACAAACGAGCACTCCCTGTCAACGTCCACTGCACGCTCCACGATGAAGGCTCTCACACCACGCTTAGCCATACGCTCGATGTAGTTATGACCATCGTGATGCTTGCCGTTGATGGCGGCAAATAGCGTCTCGCTGTTCGATGCTATGCTACGCGAGTCGGTGGCAACCTCTCGAACACGAAGGTCGCTGCCGTGAAGCTCACCGCCCACAATTTGGGCTATTTCGGAGAGTAGATAGTTCATCTATATTAGTCTTGTACAAATGTCACAATTGTGATGCCTGCACCACCACGGTCGGCGTGGTCGTCGGCAATCTTTGCTACGTTAGGTACGGTGCGGAGATAGCGACGAATCTCCTCCTTGAGGGCTCCTGTACCCTTGCCGTGAAGAATCGTAACGCTCGAGACACCCACCATCAGTGCGTCGTCGACAAGGTCCTCGACAGCAGCCAGTGCCTCGACAGCACGCATACCTCTCACGTCGATATTATCCCTAAAGTTGAGCTTACGCTCGCGGATGTCGACAGAGACAACGGTGCGGGCAGTCTCTGGACGTGTGGCACGCTTAAACTCGGCCGATGATACACCCTTAAGGCGGCTAAGTTCCACCATCATAATCATCTGACCAAAGGCCACCTGTGCCTTCTTGCCCTTTATCATCTGCACCACGCCAGGTATCTCCTGACCCTCGATGCGTACCTTCGAGCCCACCTCAATCTTCATTGGTGCTGGCTCAGCTGGTCGCTGTGCCTCGCGAAGCTCTTCACGCTCGCGTGCTCGCTGCTCACGACGCTCTCTGCGACGTGCCAAACGCTGCATCTCCTGCTCGAGACGATCCTCGTGGGCCTTCTGGTCGAACTTTACCTCGTCGGCAAAGGTCGTGAGCTCTTTACGCACTGTGCGTGTGATCTCCTTTTCGGCCTGTGTCTCGCGGATGGTGCGAATAGTATTCTCAATTGTGCGGTTAGCCTCTGCGATAAGCTCGGCTGCCTCGCGACGTGCCTTCTCAATAATCTCGCGACGCTCATCCTTGATGCTCTGCAGACGGTCAGTATATGTCTGCTCGAGCTGCTCAACCTTGCGGTCTGTAAGGCGGATGCGGTCTCGCTTCTCTGCCCAGTAGCGTTTGTCTCGTGCAATCTCGCGGAGCTGCTTCTCGAGGTTGATGTGGTCCTCGCCAGCCTTCTCTGTGGCACTGCGGATGATATCCTCGGGAAGACCCGTCTTGCGGGCAATCTCGATGGCAAACGAGCTTCCTGGCTTACCCATCTCGAGGCTGAAGAGTGGGCGTATGTTTTTGACATCAAACGACATCGCTCCGTTAGCCACACCGTCGTGGCGTGAGGCGAAGTACTTGATGTTGGCATAGTGGGTGGTGATCACACCGTAGGCCTTACGCTCGAGTAGTCGCTCGAGGATAGCCTCCGAGATAGCTCCACCAATAGTTGGCTCAGTACCCGAGCCAAACTCATCAATAAGAATTAGCGTATGTTCCGAAGCCTCCTGAAGCATAGCCTTCATATTCATAAGGTGCGACGAGTAGGTCGACAGGTCGTTCTCGATAGACTGCTGGTCACCGATGTCGATTAAGAGTGAGTCGAATATCGGGAACTCAGAGTTCTCGAGTGTGGGGACCAAGAAGCCACACTGCACCATATATTGAAGTATGCCCGTAGTCTTGAGGCATACAGACTTTCCACCTGCGTTAGGTCCCGAGATCACAAGGATGCGACGCTCGGTATTGAGCTCCATATCGAGTGGTACTATCTCTCGCTGCTGGCTACGTAGAGTCTGTTGCAAGAGCGGATGACGAGCCTTACGAAGCACCAGACGACCATCGGTCGAGATAATGGGTCGCACAGCATCGTTGTCGATAGCCCAGCGAGCCTTGGCACGCAGCACATCGATGGTTGTGAGATACTCCTCAATGCGACGAAGACCATCCACGTCGAGACGAAGCAGTGCTGTGAGCTCTGTGAGGATGCGGACAATCTCGCGACGCTCGGCATACTCCAACTCACGGAGCTCGTTGTTGAGCTCGACAACCTCGACTGGCTCGACATAGGCCGTACGTCCTGTGGCCGACTCGTCGTGGATGAATCCCGCAATCTTTCGCTTGTTGGCGGCAGTAACGGGAATCACGGCGTGGCCATCGCGTATTGAGATCATTGCATCGGCATCGACAATACCAGCCGACTTGGCACGCTGCAGTACCTGCTGCAGACGCTTGGTCACCTGACCCTCGTGGTCGCGAATCTGGCGACGGATGTCGGCAAGCTCTACTGATGCTGACGAACGCACCTCTCCCTTCTCATCGACAACACGCTCAATGGCACTCTGCAGGTGTGGCAGTGCCTCGACACGCTCTGTGATGCGGCGAAGTGCGGGGTAGTGCTCCGCACGACGCGATAGTATGAAGCTGATAATCGAGCCCGCTGTGCGTAGCGAACGCCACAGTGTGGCACACTCCTCGGCTGTGAGGTATGAGCCCTCGACAGCGACCTTGTCGATAATCTCGGCGATGTCGTCCTGCTCGCCAATATCGCCTCCAGACTCCATCATTATCAGCTGACGCATCTGGTCGGCAAGCTCGAGTCGCTCCTCCACCTCACGGCGTGAGCGTGAGAAGCTCTCGTTGGCAATGCGTTCGCGTGATGAGTTCATCGACGCAGCACTGACAATCTGCTCTCGAATGCGGTCAAAGCCTACGCGTGTCTCGAAGTTAGCAGGGTAGATCATCGTCTTATATATGCTTTTAACACTCAATTAATACTCTATTTCTCGCTCTTCTCGGACTTCTTTGCCTCGCGACGCTCCTCACGCTCAGCCTTCTTTGCTGCACGCTCCTTTGCCTTCTCCTCAGACTGACCGAAGAGTGAGAAGTGAACGTAACGCATTGGGTTAGCCTTGAGGTCCTCGAGCAGAGCTGCAAGGTTAACACCTGCCTCGTTAAGTGAGTCGTACAACGCCTTGTCGTTGATGAGCATTCCAGCAGTGCCATCGCCATCGTTGATAGTCTTGATGATGGCGTTGAGGTCGTTGAGGGTGCTCTTGAGCTGGTCTACAAACTGTGCCTCGGCCAAATCCTCTGAAAGCTGGTCGAGGTTAGCAAGCATACTCTCCACGCGGCTTGAGTTCTGTGCGAGCGTTGCTGTGAAGGTGTTGAGGTTGGCAAGTGTGCCACGGATGCTGCTCTGGGCTGATGCCACGATAGAGTTCACTGACGATGACATAGACTCGAGATTGGTGATAAGGTCGGTAATAGTCTCGCTATTAGCACCAAGCAATGAGTTGACGCTGTCAACGGTTGTGTTGAGGCCATCGAGAAGCTCCCCAGCCTTGTCGGTCATAGAGCCGAGCATATCTGGTTTCACCACGCCCTTGATTGTAGACTCTGCCACGATGAAGTCCTTAGCATCACCCTGGATGATGTTGATCTCTGTACCACCCATAAGGCCTGCTGAGCGAATCTCGGCTACAGAGTTTGATGGGATCATCTCGGCATACTTATCCTCGATGAGCATCTCGACACGCACCTTGTCCATCTCGAGCTCAATCTCCTGCACGTTACCAATCTCCACACCACGAAGCTTGATGCGTGACGATGGGATAAGGCCACTCACATCCTCGTAGTAGGCATAGTAGTAGCTGCTGGTGATGAGTACGTTCTGGCCTCCAAGCCATTTGATACCCCACCAAGCTGCCAAGATGGTGATGACGGCAAAAACGCCAATCTTAAGCTCTCTGCGAATTTTCATATCTTTCTCGTTTTTTAGTTATCTAAAGTTAAGACTCTATCTTCTCTCTTTGAAGTCAGTCACTTGTTGTTTGTTTCGTTTGTTGTTGGCCCTGTTTGTTCTCTCCAGATGCACTCTAAGCTATTTGAGGCTGTTGCCCTCGAATTGCACTATGTAGGCATCCTTAAATGTTGCCTGAACAGTGCTAAGCTCAGCCTTAGCCTCAGCACTCGTTGCGTAGCGACCATAGCAGTACTTATATTTGTAGCTTCCAGCACCGATATACTCCGCGACCTTGCTACTGAGCTTGCCAAAGCGAGACTCTGAGATTGTAAGTTCTGTGGCTGATGCCATCAGCTGAATGGTGTAACCCTTGTTGAGGGTGGTCTGATCCTCTGGCGTTACCTTGGTTGTTGGAGTCTTGGAACTCTCAACGCTTGGCTGTGCTGTCTCTGCAGTACTCGACTTGATTGTCATCTCGTCAAGACGCTTCAAATACTCTATGATGCCGTCGGCAATGGCACCCGCAATCTGTTGCTGACCCTCTGCCGACGATAGGTAGTTGAGCTCTGAGGAGTTGGTCATAAAGCCCATCTCGATGATGAGTCCTGGACTACGCAGCGGGTAGAGCACTGTCCATACCTTCTCAGGGTAGATCTTAACGCCGCGAAATTTACGACCTATGGCTCGAAACTTACTGCCTAAAATCTCGCCAAAGGTGCGGTTGAATGGGTCGTTGTTCATAAGCATTGAGATTGCCTCGATGTATGCCAACGAGTTCTTGTCGATTTCGTCGATATATGTAAAGTCCTCGTTGTCGCGTGCCGTTGTACGCTTCTGTGTGTGTCCCTGTGTGACACCGTCGAGCGAGAGCACGATTACCTCAGCACCTGCTACATCCTTGTTGTCAAGGGCATTGGCGTGAATCGATACGAAGAGGTCTGCATCCTTGCTGTTGGCAAGACGTGGACGCTGCAGGTTGTCGGCCTCCTTGCTTGCGTTGAGCTGCGTGTCGGTGGTGCGGGTGAGGTGCACCTCGAGCTCGGGCATCTTACGCTTGAGGATATCTCTTACGAGCAGCGATACCTTGAGGTTGAGATCCTTCTCCATTATGCCTCCGACCACAGCTCCTGGACGTGAGCTACCGCCGTGACCTGGGTCTATAACTACGACTCTTGGCTCCGCCGAGGCAACAAATTGGCCTTGTCGTGCGTTAGTGCTCACAGTAGCGAGCAACAGGGTGCAGAGCAAGAGTATAAAGTTTCGCATAAAATTATTGTCAATGTTAAGTTTTTGGCAAAAAAATGCTATCTTTGCCGATTATAAATCACTCCTCACCTAAAGGTGCGGGTGGTAAAAGTGTGGTAATAGTGCCACGGTTGAGCCGTTTTGCCGACCCAGTCGGCAAAGGTACAAAAAAATATTGAATTTTGAGGCAATTTTTCGTAAAATATCTAATGTCATTGCTGCTTCTTGCAGTATTTGTTGCTCTGATCTCTGGTCTTACGGGGGTTGGAGCGAAGGGTATTGAGTGGCTTGTGGGGCAGGATACCACCTCGTTGCGTAGTGTCGACAATGCTCAATCTCTGCAATCTCTTGACCAACCAGTGCAACCACGTCGTGTGCAGTCGGAGCGTCCCGCACGTGCCGAGCAGCAGCTTGTAAACGAGCCTACGGTTAAGGCTGCCGCAGCAGCTGATGCACAGACCCAGAAGCCTCAGAGCGACACGGCACCCCAGAGTGACACCGCTAAGCGTAAGTCGGGTGGTATGCAGCTCAACGACATTATCAATGGTAAGGCTGTAGACTCGGTAGTCTTTGACGCTCGTAACAAGATGATTTACAGCTATAAGTCTGGTGATGTCACCTATCAGGGTATGAACCTCAAGGCCGACTTTATGAGCGTGAATATGGAGACTAAGGATGTCTTTGCTCACGGCTACACCGACTCTGTTGATGGCCAGCTCACAACTACACACCCCGAGTTCTCGGATGGTGGCTCGCCATACTCTATGGATACCATCACCTACAACCTCGATTCGCGTAAGGCCGTCATCAAGGGTATTGCAACGCAGGAGGGCGACGGATGGCTCGTTGGTAGCAAGGTGAAGATGCAGCCCGACGGTTCAATCCACGTTGGCCAGGGTTACTACACCACCTGTGACTGTACCGACCACCCACACTTCTACTTGGCAATGACACAGGCAAAGGTTATTCCTGGCAAGAAGGTTGTTACGGGCTATGCCTACCTCGTTATGGAGGATGTGCCTATCTACTTCCCAGGTATCCCTGAGGGCTTCTTCCCAGTGCAGACTGGCCCTAAGTCGGGACTTCTGATGCCAACCTATGGTGAGGATAAGAAGGGCTTCTTCATCCGTGACCTCGGCTACTACTTCAAGTTTGGCGACTATATGGACCTCGCTCTGCGTGGCGGTATCTACACCCTTGGCTCGTGGGAGTTGTCGGCACGCTCGCAGTATGTCAAGCGTTATAAGTTCCGTGGTAGCTTCGACCTCCAGTACTCATCGATTCGCTCGGGTGAGAAGGGTGAGGCCGACTTTGTGAGCCAGAACAACTACAAGATTCAGTGGCAGCACTCGCAAGATGCTAAGGCCAACCCTGGATCTACATTCTCTGCCTCGGTGAACCTCACGTCGAGTGGTTATAGCCGCTACTCGGCCACCAACCTTAACGACATCCTTGCTACGCAGACCAACTCATCAATCTCATACTCTAAGAGTTGGGAGGGTACTCCATTCTCACTCTCGCTCAATATCGCAGCGTCGCAGAACTCTCGCGATAAGACTATCTCAGTAACGCTGCCTACAATCGCCTTTAACGTGGCGAGCTTCAACCCTTTGAAGCGTCGTGAGGCGGTGGGTAAGACCCGTTGGTATGAGAAGATTAAGATGAGCTACTCTATGAAGCTTACAAACACCGTGAGCACCAAGGAGAATGAGATCTTCACCAAGGAGACCCTTATGAAGATGAAGAATGGTATTCGGCACACCATCCCTATCTCTACGTCGCTCACACTCTTCAACTATATCAACGTCTCGCCATCGTTCAACTACACGGAGCGTTGGTACTTCAAGAAGGTGAGCCAGCAGTGGAACAATGAAACACGCACGGTGGAGACCTTAGACCCTGAGTATGGCTTCTGGCGACTCTATAACTACAATGCCTCAGTCTCGGCAAATACCACGATTTATGGTACATACGTTGCAAAGAAGAAGGAGCGTAAGTTGCAGGCTGTGCGTCACACCCTCACACCTAACGTCGGCTTCTCGTATGCACCAGACTTCAGCCGTCAGCGTTATGGCTTCTACGAGACTGTGCAGACCGATACAACGGGAAAGTTTAAGGTCTACTCGCCATTTACCGACAATGCCTATGGCGTTCCTGGCTCGGGCGAGCAGCTATCGTTAACCTTTGGCTTGTCGCAGTCGCTTGAGGCCAAGATTCGCACAAAGGATACAGTTAAGAAGGTGAAGCTTATCGACCAGATATCTATCAGCGGTTCGTACAACTTCCTTGCCGACTCGCTCCGTCTCTCGACACTCCCTATCCAGTTGCGTACCACAATCTATCAGAACGTGGCTCTCAACCTCTCGATGACTCTCGATCCTTACGAGGTGTCGCCACAGGGTGTGCGTTACAATAAGCTTATGTGGGCTCGAGGCCTCCCTGGACGAATCCAGACTATCGGTTGGAGTTTTGGTTATACCTTCCGTTCTCGCGAGAATAAGAGTCAGGTGGCGGGTAACGATATCACCTCTCTGCCTCCCGAGTACTTCAACTCGTGGTCCGACCCTTATGGTCAGCTCAACCCTGCGATGCGTCGTCAGTGGATGGCGGGACAGTACTACGACTTCTCCATCCCGTGGAACTTCGGCTTTAACTATAGTATCAACTATCAAGCACAGTTAGCCAATAACGGTACTACGGGCTATAATAAGAAGATTACGCAGACCATAAACTTCAATGGTAGTGTCAAACTGACAGAGAAGTGGATGATCACCGCAACCTCCGGTTTCGACTTCACCACACGCAAGATGTCGATGACCTCCGTATCTATTGCCCGCGATCTCCACTGCTGGCAGATGTCCTTCACCTGGGTACCATTCGGTAACCACAAGAGCTGGGCATTCAACATCGGTGTTAAGGCGGCATCGCTTGCGGATTTGAAGTATGATAAGAGTTACTCGCAGTACGACTATATGTACTAATTTATTGTGATAAGGGGTCATCTGCAACCTCTCAATCATTGCCCCGAATGGGACGTACGCCAAGTACTACCCATCCGGGGCAATCTCTTTATCGAGGCCACATCTAACCCCTTCTGACAATAAATTAAACTCTTGTGATAAGGGTGCTACTTCGACATCTCAATCAAAAGAGCGAATGGGACGTACACTATGTATGTCCCATCTTCTCTTTCTCTTTATCAGCACAAAATTAGACCCCCTCTAACAAGAAATTCCCTCTTGCTGATTGAGGTTGGTGTTTAGTGAGCTTAGGGAATTTAGAGAGTTTAGAGTATCAAGATGCGTGAGAGGTCACCAATTTCCTCAAACACATAAAGTTCCTTAATCTCACTTTTCTCCCTTCAGTCCCTTTTGTCTCTTTCATCCCTTCCGCCTCTCTCCTACAAGCTACCAATAGCGAGCAGCACCATACCCACAAGGATTAGTGCTAGGTCAATGGCTTTGGTCTTGCGGTTGCGTTCGCCAAAGAGGAGGGCTCCGCACGCGAAGGTCACAACCACCGACGAGCGGCGTATCATCGAGACGACAGCGATCATAGACTCTGCGTCGGCAAGGGCGTTATAGTAGCATAGGTCGGCACACGACACAAAGATAGATATCAGCGGTATTGCCCATCTCCAGTGGAAGCTCTCGCGGCGGCTCTTGGGTAGCCATATAATCGCCACGATGATGCTCATCGCAATGAGCTGATAGAGTGAGAACCAGCTCTGCACGAAGCTTGGTGCAAGGCCCTCGCTCGAGATGATATACTTGTCGTAGAGACCGCTAACAGCACCGAGGAGCATTGCTGCGAAGAGTGCCCAGATGTGGCGGCTGTGGCGGAATGAGATATCCTCCTTACGTCCTGCACGGCTAAGGAGGTAGAGTGATACAATGGTTAGCAGCACACCTCCCCATTGCCAGGCATTGAGTCGCTCGCCAAAGAGTAGCATAGCACCAATGAGCACCACCACAGGGCGTGTGGCGTTCACTGGACCAACGATGGTGAGGGGTAGATGTTTGATGGCGTAGTAGCCACACAGCCACGACGATAGTGTGATGATAGCCTTGATGGCTACAAGGGCGTGGTCGCCAACAGTTCCTGTGCAACTCTCGAGGGGTGTGTCGACAAACCAACCGAGCGAGAGCTCAGCGTTAAGGATTACTGGTAGAAATATGAGTGTTGAAAAGAGGGTGTTAAACCATAGCACCACGACCACAGCATTGCCCCTGAGCGACCGTTTCTTGGAGACGTCGTATAGGCCGAGGAGCAGTGCCGAGAGAAAGGCTGCCGCTACCCACATATCACCAAGTTAACGATGAGAAACGTTGCCAATGAGAGGCTTGCCAAGGCGTTGAACGTACCAAAGGCGATGCCAATGTTTCGCTGCTTTGTAGGTGTTACCAAGATGTGCTCCGATACAAGTATTGCAGCAAAGAGTGTGCAACCAACCCACAAGAGCCACGACTGTGGCTGGTATGTAGCAAAGAGTACCAATAGGGCGATGCTTGCAATGTGTAGTAGGGTGCTTACGACAAGAGCTCCGCGTGGGCCGAGGAGTGCGGGTATCGAGTGCAGACCACGCTTGCGGTCGAACTCAGCATCCTGAAGTGCGTAGATGATGTCGAAGCCCGAGCACCACGTTGTAACGATAAGGGCGAGCAGCCAGCACTCCCACGCCGATGTGCCCGTAACGGCCATATAGGCACCCACAGGGGCGATGCCTAGTGATATGCCGAGCACGATGTGGGCAAGCGATGTGAAGCGTTTGCAGTAGCTGTAGAACATAACAATGGCGAGTGCCACAGGCGAGAGCCAGCCACAGAGTGGATTGATGAGTGCCGCCAGTGCTATGAAGAGAATGGCGTTGATGGCGATAAACCACAATGCCCCACGCTCCGAGACTACGCCAGCGGGTATCTCACGCTCTCGTGTGCGAGGATTCTCGGCATCGATATCTCTGTCTGCCCAGCGGTTGAACCCCATAGCCACATTGCGGGCAAAGACCATACAACCCACAACCTCGGCAAGGAGCAGGTAGATGTTTGCCGAGTGGTCGGTGGTGAGCCAGGCGTAGGTGAACGAGAGCAGTGCGAAGGGCATTGCGAATATCGTGTGCGAGAACTTTACAAGACGTAGGTAGTCTGAGAACTTTGCCATAGTTATCGTTTTGAAATTTTGGCAAAGATACAAATAAAATTATGAATAGGTAAATTTATGCCAAAAAGAGACGAGAGTGATTTAATTATCACCCTCGTCACTCTGTATTTGAATAATTATTACTAATTTCTAATTACTCAATATAAAAGCCTTTTGCAAGGTCACGCTCTGGCTCCTTAGTGCTGTTTGGCTCTGGGTAACCAAAGGCGATTGCCACCTGAAGCTTGTAACCCTCTGGGAGCTGGAGACGCTCCAAGTAGGGCTTTGCAGCCTCCGAGTTCATCACTGGGATTACACTACCCAAGCAGCAAGAGCCGATACCCATCGACCACGCTGAGAGCATCATATTTTCCGACAAGAGACCGCAGTCATACTCACCGCTATAGCTCTCCACAGGGCACGCAATAAATGCCACAGTAGGGGCGTTGCGGAAGAAGTTGTGGAAGCCCTCCTGCTCCTTTAGCTGAGGGTTATGCTCAATGGCAATGTTGGTAACACCCTCGATAAAGTCGGGAGCATCGACAACACGCACTGCCCAAGGCTGCATATTCATAGCACTTGGAGCGTACATACCGCACTCCAAGATCTTTGCCATCTGCTCACGATTGACAGGCTCTGAGGTGTAGTTACGCACTGAGCGACGTGTCATAATAGTCTCGATAACTGCCTGCTCCTTTGAGCACTCTGTGTTCTGGGTCTCTGTGCAGCAGCAACCAACCATTGCAGCAACACTCGCGATTGTAGCCATAAACTTTGCAATTCTCATAATTGTACAATTTACTTGTTTCTAATTACTTAACTACCTGACCCTTGAGTACTACCTTGCGGATTACTGGAGTTTGGTGAGCGTAAGGCAACCAAGCGAGCGATGGGAGTGGCTTTGTGATGTAGAAGTTTGCCACCTTGCCACGCGTAATTGAGCCATAGTCGCGACTCTCGCCCATAGCACACGCACTGTTGAGTGTAGCGGCGTTGAGAGCCTCGGCAGGGGTCATCTTCATCTTGATTGATGCCAAAGAGACCACAAAACGCATATTTCCCGAAGGTGCAGTACCTGGGTTGAAGTCCGAAGCAAGAGCTACGGCCAAGCCTGCATCGATCATCTTGCGTGCAGGGGGATAGGTAATGCCGAGGAAGAAGGCACAGCCTGGCAACATCGTTGGCATAGTCTCTGAGCCACGCAACGCCTCTACCTGCTCATCGCCCATAGACTCGAGGTGGTCAACGGAGAGGGCCTTATGCTCAACGCCAATCTCCACGCCACCCGACACAGCGAGCTCGTTGGCGTGAATCTTTGCTCGAAGGCCATACTTAGCACCCTCGGCCATAATTTTTGCTGTCTCCTCGACGGTGAAGAAGCCCTTGTCGCAGAAGACGTCGACGAAGTCTGCCAAGCCCTCATTAGCAACCGCAGGAATCATATCGCGGCAAACGTGCTCCACGTAGTCAGCCTGGCGACCACGGTAGGCACGACCCACAGCGTGAGCACCGAGGAACGTAGCACGCACGGCAATAGGAGAGGTCTCACGAATGCGCTTGATGACACGCAATATCTTAAGCTCGTCCTCGAGCGTGAGGCCGTAACCCGACTTAATCTCTACAAGGCCAGTACCCATTGCGATGATCTCGTTGACACGCTCCATAGCCTGACGGTAGAGCTCATCCTCAGAGGTGTCGTGCAGGCGGTCAGCAGAGTTAAGTATACCTCCGCCACGCTTTGCTATCTCCTCATACGAGAGGCCGTTAATCTTGTCCAAGAACTCCTGCTCGCGGCTACCAGCAAAGACGATGTGGGTGTGCGAGTCGCAGAACGATGGGAATAACCATCCACCCTCGGCATCGAGGATGTCGCATCCCTCAGCCGAGGGACACGACTCCATCGAGCCATACTCCTTGATACGCTCGCCATCTGTGATAAGCCAAGCGTTCTCCAGGGTCTCGATATCGGCCATAGCACGACCCTCAACCTTCAAACGTCCCGACTCGTCGATGCCAACGAGCATACCTATATTCTTAACGAGTAAGTTCATAGTCGTTCAAGAAGTTTACAGATGTTGCGATGTGTGGGTACATCACCGTATCATCAGCCACAAATGGAACTACCTTGCGGTAAGCCTCGAACATAGCCTCTACAGAGTCTGATGAGCGGAGGTTGTTCTTGTGGCGGAACTCGAGTGCCTGAGCAGAGTTCATAAGCTCGATAGCCAACACTCGCTCAGTGTTCTGGCACACCTTCCAGAGCTTAGTAGCTGCATTAGAACCCATACTTACGTGGTCCTCCTGACCCTGTGACGATGGGATAGAGTCGCACGATGCTGGCCAGCACAAGCCCTTAGACTGGCTCACGATAGATGCCGCAGTGTACTGTGGAATCATAAAGCCAGAGTTGAGACCTGGGTTAGCAACAAGGAAGTTAGGCAAGTTGCGAGCACCTGAGATGAGCTTGTATGTACGACGCTCAGAGATGTTGCCGAGCTCAGCAACGGCGATAGCCAAGAAGTCCATAGCTACGGCGATAGGCTGGCCGTGGAAGTTACCTGCTGAGATTACCTCGTCTGTATCAGGGAAGATTGTTGGGTTGTCAGTAGCTGAGTTGATCTCAGTCTCGAGAACGCTCGCAACGTATGCGATGGTATCCTTCGATGCACCGTGTACCTGAGGGATGCAACGGAATGAGTATGGATCCTGAACGTGCTGCTTAGGCTGCTTGCCAATCTCGCTACCTGCCAAGATCTCGCGGAAGTTGCGTGCAGTCTCAATCTGTCCGTTGTGAGGACGGATGGCGTGTACGTTGTGCTCGAATGGCTCCATACGGCCGTCGAATGCGTCGAGCGACATAGCACCAATATGGTCTGCCCACTTGCTCAAACGCTGTGCGTTGATGAGTGAGTAAACGCCGTATGCCGACATAAACTGTGTACCGTTCAACAAGGCAAGACCCTCCTTAGAGCAGAGTGTGATAGGCTCCCAACCCATCTTCTCCATCATAACGCTACCCTCAACAACCTCGCCGTTGATCTCCACGTGGCCCAGGCCCAAGAGTGGCAAGCACATATGTGCCAAAGGAGACAAGTCGCCCGATGCACCGAGCGAGCCCTGCTCATAGACCACAGGGATGATGTTGTTGTTGAACATATCGATCAAACGCTCCACGGTGATGAGCTGCACGCCCGAGTGGCCGTAAGAGAGCGACTGAACCTTCAAGAGGATCATCAAACGAGCAATCTCAGATGGCACACGCTGGCCAGTACCGCAAGCGTGTGACATCATCAAGTTCTTCTGCAACTGCGACAAGCCCTCCTCCTCAACAGAGATATTGCACAACGAGCCGAAGCCAGTTGTAACACCGTAGATAGGACGGCCTACAGTCTTAGTCTTCTGGTCGAGGTACTCACGGCAGTGGTTGATACGCTTCTTAGCGTCCTCGCTCAAGGCGAGTTTGTAACCCTTCGAGAGAATCTCCTCTACACGAGCGATAGTGAGTCGCTCAGCACTGATATAGTGAATCATAATAGTATTAGCATTTTATGGTCTATATTATTTGTTCTCGTTGTAGACACGCTCGATGAGCTCCATATCGGCAAGGTTAGGAATTGTAACCTTTAGAAGTGGTGTACGCTCCATCTCACGCTTGATTGCGAACATAGCACCCTCGTTGCGAGCCCAGCTACGACGTGCGATACCGTTGTTAACGTCCCAGAGCAACATCTCCTCGATGTGGCGTGCAGAGTCCTCAGAACCGTCGATGACCATACCGAAGCCACCGTTCATAACTTCGCCCCAGCCTACACCGCCGCCATTGTGGATAGATACCCACGTTGCACCGCGGAATGAGTCACCGATGACGTTGTGAACAGCCATATCGGCACAGAAGCTTGATCCGTCGTAGATGTTCGATGTCTCGCGATATGGAGAGTCGGTACCCGATACGTCGTGGTGGTCACGACCGAGCACAATAGGTGCTGAGATCTCGCCACGCTTGATAGCCTCGTTGAATGCCAAGGCAATGCGTGTACGACCCTCAGAGTCAGCGTAGAGGATACGAGCCTGTGAGCCTACGACAAGCTTGTTCTCCATTGCCTCACGAATCCAGTGCAAGTTATCGGCCAACTGACCCTGAATCTCGGCTGGTGCCTCCTTGAGCATAGCGTCGAGAACCTCAGCTGCAATGCGGTCAGATGTCACGAGGTCCTCCTCCTTGCCCGATGTACATACCCAGCGGAATGGACCGAAGCCGTAGTCGAAGAACATAGGACCCATAATATCCTGAACGTATGATGGGTAGCGGAACTTGCCATTCTCGGCCATAATGTCGGCACCGGCACGCGATGACTCGAGCAAGAATGCGTTACCATAGTCGAAGAAGTACATACCGCGAGCTGTGAGCTTGTTGACAGCAGCCACGTGGCGACGCAACGACTCACGAACGCACTCGTGGAAACGCTCAGGCTCCTCGGCCATCATTCGGTTAGACTCCTCGTAAGAGTAGCCAACAGGGTAGTAGCCACCAGCCCAAGGGTTGTGCAATGATGTCTGGTCAGAGCCGAGGTCAACGTTGATATCCTCCTCAGCCAAACGCTCCCAGAGGTCAACAACGTTACCAACGTATGCAAATGAGATAACCTCTTTGTTCTCCACAGCCTTCTTAACGCGTGGGATGAGCTCGTCGAGCGATGAGTAGAGCTCATCTACCCAGCCCTGAGCGTGACGCTTCTGGGCAGCTGCGATGTTAACCTCAGCGGTGATGCTCACAACGCCCGAGATGTTACCAGCCTTAGGTTGTGCTCCCGACATACCACCAAGACCTGCTGTCACGAACAACATACCCTTGAGGTCGGTCTGGCCTGGCTTCATACGCTTACGTGCAGCGTTCATAACGGTGATGGTTGTACCGTGAACGATACCCTGAGGACCGATGTACATATATGATCCGGCTGTCATCTGGCCATACTGTGATACGCCGAGTGCGTTGAAACGCTCCCAGTCGTCCTGTGACGAGTGGTTAGGGATAACCATACCGTTTGTCACAATCACGCGTGGAGCATCCTTGTGTGATGGGAACAAGCCGAGTGGGTGACCAGAGTACATAACAAGTGTCTGCTCGTCGGTCATCTCAGCGAGATACTTCATAGCGAGACGATACTGAGCCCAGTTCTGGAACACTGCACCGTTACCACCGTATGTGATAAGCTCGTGAGGGTGCTGAGCTACAGCCTTGTCCAAGTTGTTCTGAATCATCAGCATAATAGCTGCTGCCTGGCGTGAGCGTGCTGGATACTCGTCGATAGAGCGAGCATACATCTCGTAGTCAGGGCGGAGACGGTACATATAGATACGTCCGTAGGTCTTGAGCTCCTCGAGGAACTCTGGAGCGAGCTCTGCGTGGTGCTTCTCTGGGAAGTAACGCAAGGCATTTGCCAAGGCGAGCTTCTTCTCCTCGTCGGTAAGGATGTCCTTACGCTTTGGTGCGTGGTTGGCATTAGGATCGTAGGCCTTAGGTGCTGGCAATGGATCGGGAATGCCTGCCAATATATCTTTCTGGAAATCGGTCATAATTTTGATTAGTTGTTTAGGTGTGGTCTATATTAGATTTTGCTCTCTACAACAGCTAAGATCTCAGCCTCAGCCTTCTGTGCGAGTGCCTGAATCTCCTCAGCCTCCTTGACAAGAGCGTCTGCTACGGCACGGTCCTTGAGACCTGCAGCGTTGATCTTAACGTTGAGGCAAGCACCCATCACTGCAGAGCGAGCAGCCAAAGCACCTACACCAGCATCTGATACTGAGTTAGGGTTACCCTCCTCTGCCATAGCACGAACAACGTCGAAGGCCTTGTAAGCAGCCTTCATAGTACGCAAAGGCACCTGAGTAGCGTAGAGTGTAGCTACCTCCATAGCCTCGGCACGTGCAGCCTTCTCCTCGTCAGTACCCTTAGGCATACCGAACACATCCATAATCTTGTTGAAAGCAGCGGTATCCTCGTCAACGAGGTACAACAACTCGTTCATCACGGCCATACCATTGTCAGCCCAGTTAGAGAAGAACTCCCAACGATCGTCCCAACCAGCCTTGTGTGATGAGAGGTTAGCAACCATAGTACCTAGAGCAGCTGCCAACGCACCCATATAAGCTGAGATTGAACCACCACCAGGTGCTGGTGACTCACTTGCAGTCTCCTCAGCAAAGCCTGTGCAGGTCATATCAACGAGCTTCTTAACGCCCTTCTGCTCCTCAGCCTCAAGGATGTACTCAACAACCTTCTCCTCTGGCTTGAACTCCTTGAGGTTTGACAAGCCCATTGACTCGATAGCGATGCGTACAAGCTCACGCTCAGGAAGACCTGTTGAGCGGTTCTGCTTGCGGTGGAAGTGACGACCAGCATCTACCAAGCAGCTCTTAGGAACAAGACCTACGATCTCAGCACCAGTAACACGTACGCCACGAGCGTCAGCAGCACGGCATACCTCGTCGAAAGCAACGTGCAAAGGAGTTATAGAGAGGTTTGTCATAT
>JAFYSI010000144.1 GCA_017559425.1 Alistipes sp. | reverse complement strand
TTGTTCATAATGTTTATCTCGCCCATCAGCATATTGGCCTCGAACTTATTCTTGACCTTCTCCAACTCGTAGTCTGAGATGTTTCCCTCCACGAGGTCTTGTAGCTCGCCGAGGAGTGCTGCCTCGGCCTCCTCTTCGGATGTCTCAGGCATAAGTCTACCTTTTATAATAAATAGGCCACGGTCGATGCTTCCGGTGATGTAGCTGTTGACGCTCGTGAAGAGGCCTCGCTCCTTGATGAGTCTATTCACCAGTCGCGACGATTCGCCACCTGCAAGCAGGTCGGAGCATAGGTCGCCTAAGAAGAAGTCGTGCGAGAGACGGTCGCCCATATGGAAGGCTATCGTGATGTCTGTCGCTGGCACCTCACGCTCCACCTCCAGGCGTCGTGGCTCCTGCTGCTTAGGCTCTTGTGGTATGGGAGCAATCTCGCCTCCAGGGTCGGCTATCGAGCCGAAGTACTCCTCTGCCAAGTCGAGCATCTCATCCTCGTCGATGTCGGCCGATATGGCGAGTATGGCACGCGAGGGGCGGTAGTGTAGCTTGTAGAAGCTGCGTACGTCGTCGAGTGTTGCACGCTCAATGTGGTCGGGCGATATGCCTATCGTCGCCCAGCGGTAGGGGTGTACTTTGTATGTTAGGTCGCGTAGCAGGAGCAGCTCGTCGCCGTACGGCTGGTTGAGGTATCGCTGCTTGAACTCCTCGATAACTACCTGCTTCTCTGTCTGGTATGCCTCCTCTGAGATGTTGAGGTTTACCATACGGTCGCTCTCGAGCCATAGGGCAGTACGTATATTCTCCTTTGGGAGCGTGATGTAGAAGTCGGTGTAGTCGTTGTTTGTGAATGCATTGTTCTCGCCACAGGCCATCTGTACAGGCACGTCGAACTCTGGTACTTGGTGCGTACCGCGAAACATAAGGTGCTCGAAGAGGTGTGCAAAACCCGTTTTTGATGGCTCCTCGTTGCGTGCTCCTACCATATATAATATATTAACGGCCGCCAATTTAGACGCCCTATCGCGATTCACCAATACCCTCAGGCCATTGGCAAGTGTCCTCTCTTTGTATTTTATCATAGTATTGCTTTGTGTGCAATTTATTTACTCTTTATCGGCTTTATCTGCTTCTTGTATTTCATCCAATTTGCCTCTTTCTTATATACTTTTGCCGCCTTCTTTGGTACATATATCATTGTCGTTTCAGCTATATTTAACTCACTTATTGCAGGAGGTGTTGTAGCTAAGCAAGTAATGCTTGTTAGGCTGCTGCAACCACGGAATGCATAAATTCCAATGCTAGTTACGCTATTAGGAATAGTAATGCTAGTTAGGCTGTTGCAATCATAGAATGCACCCTCTCCAATGCTAGTTACGCTATTAGAAATAGTAATGCTTGTTAGGCTGCTGCAACCCTCAAATGCCCAACTTTCAATGCTATTTATGCTATCAGGAATAGTAATGCTAGTTAGGCTGCTGCATCCCCAGAATGCGTGACTATCAATGCTAGTTACGCTATTAGGAATAGTAATGCTTTTTAGGCTGCTGCAACCAGCGAATGCACAACGTTCAATGCTAGTTACACTATCAGGAATAGTAATGCTTTTTAGGCTACTGCATCCCCAAAATGCATTCTTTCCAATGCTAGTTACGCTATTGGGGATAGAAATGTTTTTTAGGCTGTTGCAATGGCTGAATGCTAACTCACCAATGCTAGTTACGCTATTGGGAATAGTAATGCTTGTTAGGTTACTGCAATACTCGAATGCATTATTTCTAATGAAAGTTACACGATTCCTAAATTTTAGTACTCCTCGATCATTATTATAGCTATTTGAAACCAGATTGTTAGCGTCAAAAGATATCGTTCTACCATCTGTAGTGGTGTACCAAATCTCATTTTCAGGGGGTGTCTGGGCGTATGCCAACGAGATAGTTGTTATGAGGGCCAGAAGTAGGGTTGTGATTTTTCGTGCCATAGTATTAGATAAGATAATTTTTATTCTATTCACAAATATACGAAAAAAATGGAAAGTTCGGTTGGCTGTATCACGAATTATTTATATTTTTGTGTTAGCAAAAAACTATAACCACTACTTGAAGATGACAAAGTCGCAGAGTGTTGAGACTTCTAAGTTGAAGTCTTGGTTCAAAACCTACGTTGTTGATGCCCTCAGCTATATGGCTATGGGTCTCTTTGCCTCGCTTATCTTGGGCCTTATCATCAAGCAGCTGTCGCTCGTTCCTGGCCTCGGCACGTTGGAGGATATCGCCAAGCTGTTGCAATCACCAGCCGTTGTCGGTGGCTCGATTGGCTTGGCTATAGGTCTTGGTCTCAAGCGTGATCCACTTGTGACAATCTCGGCAGTCGCTGTGGGTGCGTTGGGCTATCAGTTTGGTGGTCCTGTGGGTGCTTACCTCAGCTCGATTGTGGGTATTGAACTTAGCTCTTTAGTGTCGAAGCGTACGCCAGTTGATATCATCCTCACGCCACTTGTTGCCGCTGTGGCGGGTGGCCTCTTTGCTAAGTATTGCTGTGCCCCTATCAACGAGTGGATGATGTCGCTCGGTGTGGTCATCGAGCGTGCCACGCAGCTCAACCCATTTATTATGGGTGTTGTGGTCTCTGTCTTGGTGGGTTGTATTCTTACGTTGCCTATCAGCTCGGCAGCGTTGTGTATATCGATAGGTATCAGTGGTCTAGCTGCAGGAGCTGCTACTGTTGGCTGCTGTGCTCAGATGATTGGATTTGCCGTTATAAGCTTCAAGGATAATGGCTTTGGCGGCCTTGTGTCGCAGGGTCTTGGTACGTCGATGCTGCAGATTGGTAATATTGCTCGTAAGCCTATCATCTGGCTTGCTCCGACACTTACGGCAGCGATACTTGGTCCAGTCTCGACAATGTGGCTCGGTATGACAAACAATGCTGCGGGTGCGGGTATGGGTACTGCGGGCCTTGTTGGCCCTATTGGTTGTTGGGACTCTATGGCTGCAACTACCGACCACGCCCTCTTGCTTACTGAGATTGTAGGACTCTACTTCGTTGCCCCTGCGGTATTGAGCCTCGCCATCCACTTTGCTATGAAGCGTCTTGGATGGGTTGAGGATGGCGATATGGCACTTAAGCGATAGCCCTCGCAACGCACAAAAAAAGTGTTCCCGACTACGTCGTGTGGTCGGGAACACTCTGTTTTGTAGGTCGGTGGTTTAGATGAGTTGCACCGATTCGGTTGTTGTCTCGCAGCTCTCGCCATCGAGTATTGTGATATGCTTAACGGTCACATAACCTCGCCTGGTGCTGTCGGCAGTGATTAGCTTGTCGATTGCGACAGTTTTGCCTAAAGACTCTAATAATGAGATGTTTATTGTTGTCGATGCAATGCTCTGCCACTCGTTTGCATTGTTGCTATATGCCGAGTAGTCGCCCCACGATTGCTCCTTTGTTGAGTTGTGGGTAAATACTCCGAGTTCATCCTTGCCGTCGAGGTCTATGTCACCTAAAAGCGTTAGGTGACTAAGGCGTCGCGATGACTCTTTTGTTGCAATACTCTCCTTGTCGAATCTTATCGCATAGCTCTCTGCGATATGCTCGTCGGGTGTCAGTGAGTCACCTGCAATGGTGTATGCGGGGGTGTGGTATAGCGTGGCACGCTCTGTGTTACCGTCGCCATCGAAGTCACCCGTGATGCTCTCCAATGCCTCGGCCTGAGGAGTGATGGTGCCAGCCTCGCTATGTGTCTCGTTGCTATTCGATGCGAATGGCAAGCAGGCGGTGAGGCATAGGGGTAGTAGTGTTAAAATTTGTGTAAGTCTCATCATCTATTTGTTTTGCTCTTTTCCCTCTCTTTCACGCAGTATTCGTGATATCTCGGCGATGTTGCGAAATAGTGCCCAAATTACAATCGAGGCAAGGAATATTCCTACGCCCATAACGATTGATAATGTGTTGATATGCTGTGTGTTGTTGTCAAGAAATATTGGCGATATAAGTGCTCCGAAACTTGAGAAAATACCGAGTATAAGGAGTATGTCGGCAGCGTTTATAAGTACCGACTCTCGGAATATATACATCTTTTTTTGTGGCGTTGCCGTTGCCTCTTTGCTCTCGACTACGACTACCTCGTCGCTCTCCTCTGTTACCACCTCTTCTGGTCGCTCGGCTGAGCAGTGTGGGCACTTTGTGAGCTCTCCTTGCACTTCGGTGTTGCAGTTACGGCATAGCCAGCTGCAGTTTTCGATCCTCATACCGTTTGCCTTTATGAGTGTGTGATGTCGCAGCCTGCACAGTTGCCGCTGCAGATGTTGTCAGTCTCGCAGTCGTTGAGGCCCATATCCTCGCGCGTCTCCTGCACGGCACACTTGATGCCCATCTTCTGCATATTTGGGTTTGTCGAGATCTCAGACTGGATGTGGTGGCCCTTGACCAAATATGTGAGCGACATAGCCAGAGCGAAAAATCCCACTACGGCAATAGCTGCAATGATTGTGATAAGTAATGTTGACATCGCTTTTGTTAAAAACTTAGTTTTTAGTTGGTTTTTCGAGTGCAAATTTATATATTTGCAGTTGATTTTGCAAATGTTATAGTTTGTCGTTAGATGACGGCTGTATGTAATTGTTTTATACTTACTTGGTTAGTGTATGAAGATTATTATCGCAGGAGCTGGAGATATGGGTACGCATCTGGCCAAGATGCTCAGTGGTAACGGCCACGAAATAACCGTCGTGGATGTCAACTCTAAGGCATTGGCCGAAATCGACAGCCTTGTCGATGTTGTCACCGTTGAGGGCGACACCACGCAGTTCTCGGTGTTGCGTAAGTCGGGTGTAAGAAAGTGCGACCTCTTCATCGCTGTGCGTTCTGTGGAGAACGACAATATCCTCTCGGCTGTTGTGGCTAAGCAGATGGGTGCTAAGAAGGCCATCGCTCGTGTCGATAGTAGCGAGTACCTCGAGCCTAATAGCAAGGAGGTCTTCATCGATATGGGTATCGACTACATCTTTTATCCTGAGCATATTGCCGCACGCGAGGTTATTAACCTCTTGGGTCATACCTCCACAACCGAGTATGTCGAGTTCTCGGGAGGTAAACTCTCGCTTGTTGCCTTCCGTTTGGAGCTCACCTCGCCACTGCTCGGCACTAAGGTTATCGACGATAGTATCGACGAGGATATAGACTACCGCACTGTTGCCATTGTGCGTGGCTCGCAGACCATCATTCCTAAGCCCGACGACCACTATGAGGAGGGTGATATGGTCTATGTCATTGTCCGTAATAATGCCACGCAGCGTGTCCTTGAGCAGTCGGGTCGCAACGAGGTGACCATCGACAATATGATGATTCTCGGAGGCTCACGCATTGGTGTGCGTATCGCCTCGGAGCTGCAGAACGATGTTAATGTCAAACTGGTGGACTATAATGCTGAGAAGGCCTTCCGTCTTGCCGAGTTCCTCGATAAGACTTTGATTATCAATGAGGATGGTCGCGATACTGAGGCTATGATCGAGGAGGATATCGCGGGTATGGATGCCTTTGTTGCTGTTACTGGCCGTAGCGAGACCAATATTCTCGCAGCTATGCTTGCCAAGCGTATGGGCGTTAAGAAGGTAATTGCCGAGGTTGAGAATATCAACTATATCTCCTTGGCCGAGAGTATCGGTGTCGACACCATTATCAATAAGAAGTTTATCACCGCTTCGAACATCTTCCGCTTTACTATGGCCACCGATGTGCAGACAGTTAAGTGCTTGACAGGTAGCCAATCTGAAGTTATGGAGTTTATCGTGAAGCCTAACTCGCCAGCTACAAAGGGTGCTATCAAGGATATCGGTTTCCCTGAGGATGCCATCATTGGTGGTGTGGTGCGTGGTGATAGGGTGTTTATCGCTGTCGACGACACTCGTATCAATGCCTATGATCGCGTAGTGGTCTTCTCGATGCCTGATTCTGTGATGCAAGTGGCAGAATACTTCAACTAATATCGAGGCCGAGAGGTGTACTATGCAGCAGCGGTAGCCAACCACTTTTAAAGATTAGAAACAAAAGAATAAAATATATAAAATACTAACCACTATGTACATAGCTATTGCTGGTAATATCGGTAGCGGCAAGACGACGCTTACGGAGATACTTACCAAACGTTATGGAGCTAAGGCCTACTACGAGAACCTTGCTAACCCCTACATTAGCGACTTCTATGAGGATATGGGACGATGGTCGTTCCACCTCCAGCTTTGGTTCTTGGGTAGTCGTATTCAGCAGACTCTCGAGATGCTTGCTGATGGCTCGGAGAATATCGTGCAGGACCGCACAATCTATGAGGATGCTCATATCTTTGCCAACAACCTCCACGCTATGGGTCTTATGGCGAGTCGTGATTTTGAGACCTATATGAAGATGTTTAATATCGAGCAGGATCTTCTTCCTAAGCCCGATGTGCTCATCTATCTCAAGGCGAGTGTGCCTACGCTCATATCGCAGATTAAGATGCGTGGCAGAGAGTATGAGCAGAACATCGACGAGGAGTATCTCAGCCGCCTGAACGACAAGTACAACAACTGGATAGAGAATGTCTACGAGGGTCGTGTGCTTGTTGTCGATAAGGATACCGACGATTTCGTTGCCGATCCTTCGATTATCGACCGCATCTGTGCCGAGGTCGAGGAGATGTGTAGTGGTAAGCGACAGTTGTAGTTATGCGTACGCCACTTCCTGAAGGGTTTAAGCTCTCGATGGAGGGGGAGTTGGGTGCTGAGGCCGAGGCACTATTTGCCGCTCTAGACACCGAGCCTCTTACCTCCATTCGCCTCAATCCATTCAAGTCTGCCGAGGTCTTCGAGGGCGAGGCAGTGGGGTGGTCACCCTGTGGCCGCTACCTTAGCTCGCGTCCTCAGTTTACGCTCGACCCACTGCTTCACGGTGGTGCTTACTATGTTCAGGAGGCATCGTCGCAATTTGTGGGCTATCTGCTCAAGGGCTTGGATCTCGAGGGCTGTCGTGTTCTCGATATGTGTGCTGCCCCTGGCGGAAAGAGTACTATCTACTCTACGCTTGTTGGTCGTTCGGGTCTCGTTGTGGCTAACGATATCAGCCGTAGCCGTGCCTTGGCCCTTGCTGATAATGTGCAGCGTTGGGGTATGGGCAATGTCGTTGTGACGTGCAATCAGCCATCGCACATCGGTGAGTTCGAGCACTGGTTCGATGTTGTTGCTGTCGACGCTCCCTGCTCGGGTGAGGGTATGTTCCGCAAGATGGATGAGGCACGTTCGGAGTGGACGCTATCCTCTCCTGCGGTGTGTGCTGAGCGTCAGCGTGAGATTCTCGCCCAGGCGTGGCGAGCACTGCGACCAGGAGGCACGCTGCTTTATAGTACCTGTACCTTCAACTCGCTTGAGGATGAGGGTGTTGTTGAGTGGCTTGCGTCGGAGTATGGCGAAGAGCTCGAGGCGTCTGATAGGGTAGATCTTGATGAGAGCTGGGGCATTGTGAGTCGTGTTATTGGCCCATTTCAGTGCTTCCACTTCTATCCACACAAGGCTCAGGGTGAGGGTTTCTTTGCCGCTGTTGCCCGTAAGGCTGAGGGACCAAGCCGTCGTACGAACGTGAAGCCTCGTCGTAAGCTCTTCCAGATGCTTGCCAAGGCCGATGAGGCGGAGGTTGCTCGCTGGGTCGACACACCTGAGAGGGTTGCCTTTCGACTTGTTGGCGATATGATCTATAGCTACGATCGCAGCGTTGTTGACGATGTTGTTGCTCTCTCGGAGAGCCTCTCGGTGGTCTATTCGGGAGTCTCGTTTGGTCAGATCTTCAAGCGTAAACTTAAGCCCGAACACCCCCTCTCGCTATATGTCGGTATGAACTCTTCGGTTGTGCCGAGTGTTGAGGTCGATTTGGATACCGCCCTTACGTTCTTGCGTCGTGGCGATGTGGCTGCCGCAGGCTTTGAGGAGGGTATCAACCGCGTGGTCTATCGTGGCGTTGCAATAGGCTTTGTAAAGCGTATTGGCGCAAGGTGCAATAATATGTACCCTAAGGATTTAAGAATATTAAAACTCTAAAATATATAGAGATGGCAAAATTACTTTACTCTATGGGTGAGGTTACCGAGATGTTCGATGTCAACGCATCGCTCATCCGCTACTGGGAGTCGAAGTTCGACTGCATCAAGCCTCACAAAAATAAGAAGGGTAACCGTATGTTTACCCCCTCGGATATCGAGAATTTCAAGCTCATCTACCACCTCGTCAAGGAGAAGGGTATGACGCTCGAGGGTGCAAACAATACAATGAAGCGTCGCGGCAAGAAGGTTATGAGCGAGGTCTCTATCCTTGAGCGTCTGCAGAGCATTCGTGCTATGCTTGTTGAGGTGCGTGAGTCGTTAGGCGACAATAGTCCTATCGAGTATGAGGCACCTATTGAGGCGGTGTCGGAGCTTATTACTGATGTCGAGGCTGAGGCTAAGCGTGCTGTTATGGCTGTTGCTACAGCTGTCGAGGAGCCTGCTGCAGAGGAGGCTGTCGCTGAGTTGGTTGCTGAGCCTGTAACAGAGCCTGTAGTCGAGGAGGTGGTTGCTGAAGCCGCTGCCGAGGAGGTGGTTGCTGAAGCCGTTGTCGAGGAGACAAAGGAGGAGACAGATACTGCTGATGATATTTTTGAGACTCCAGCTGTTGCTGCGGCTGAGCCACGTCGTCGTGGTCGTCCTCGTAAGGTTGAGACTGATGATTCGGCAGATACGCAACCAACAGCAACGCGTCGTCGTCCAAAGCGTCAGAAGGACGAGAATAAGGAGCTCTTCCCATTCTATGAGCAGTCGCTCTTCTAAATCGCTGAGGTATGAAGATTCGAGATGTAGTATCCGTTATCGAGGAGTTTGCTCCGCTCTCGCTTCAGGCGTCGTACGATAACTCGGGACTCATCGTTGGCCGTCTCGACGATGAGGTGCATAAGGCTCTCTTGGCTGTCGATGTTACGGAGGAGGTTATGGACGAGGCTGAGCGTGAGGGTTGCGATATCATCATCACGCACCACCCGATAATCTTTACCCCTCTGAAGCGTTTCAACTCGGCAACCTACGTTGAGCGATGTGTTGAGCGAGCTATCCGTCGCGGTATTGCACTCTACGCTTCGCATACCAACCTCGATAGCACTCGTGAGGGTATGAGCTGGCGTGTTGGCAAGATTATTGGCCTCGAAGGTATGAGGGTTCTCGAGCCTCAGCAGCATAATGCAGAGGTGGGCTTTGGTGTTGTTGGTGAGCTCGCTACTGCAGAGGATGCCTATGCCTTTATGCGTCGTGTCGCAACGCTCTTTGGTGTGCGTGCGGTACGTCATAGCAATGTCGCGGAGCAGTGTGCCCATATTCGCCGTGTTGCCATCTGTACAGGCTCGGGTCACTCGCTTATTAGCGATGCTATGGCTCAGGGTGCAGATATCTATATCACTGCCGATTTGAAGTATAACGACTTTATGGCGGGCGAGAATCGTATGATTTTGATGGATATTGGCCATTTTGAGAGCGAATTTTGTGCAATTAGCATCTTAGATGATGTATTATCGAAAAATTTGTGTAACTTTGCCGTTCGCAAGAGCCTATGCTCTCGCAACCCTATAAACTATCTACTCTAAAGAGTAATTTTTCAGGATCAACGAAAATAACTAAATTAACTATATATGGCACAGAAGAAGACAAACGAGGTTGACTACTCGATGCAGGAGAAGATTATGGCTCTCTATGAGTTGCAGAAGATTGACTCTGCTATCGACGAAATCAACAAGGTAAAGGGTGAGCTTCCTTTGGAGGTGCAGGACCTCGAGGAT
>JAFYSI010000143.1 GCA_017559425.1 Alistipes sp. | reverse complement strand
GTGTTAGGAACAAAAAGGAATGTCTCGAAGCCCTCGAATGTTGAGTGCAAGAAACCGAGCTTACCGCCCTCTGAGAAGGTAGGCTTAATCTTATCTACAATATTACGCAATCCCATAGCTTAGCTCTCCTTAATCATTAGGTTAATACCGTCGCGAAGAATCTGCTGCATCTCGATCTTTGAAGGATCAACGAACTCGCAGAGTGCCAAATCCTCAGGAAGAACCTCATACAAACCAAGATTCTCCATCTTGTCGAGATCCTTAACAAGGCAAGCCTTCAACAAATAGGCTACATATACATCCATTGGCAAGTAGTTCTCATAGAGACCTGTCACAACGAATGGACGCTCACCACCATTGAGGTTGGTATCAAGTTTGTACTCCTTCTTAGGACAGAGCCAAGAGAAGTATGCACGCGATACTGAGAAGCGGTGGAAACGTGGCATAGCCCAACCGAGCAACTCGTAGACATTACCCTCAGGGAGCAATGTGAGCATATTGGCATCAGCAGCGATGTAGCCATCAGCAGCTGTAGTGCGGCCAGTGAGTGCGTTACCAGAGATAACACGAACATTCTCCTTAACCTTGCCCACGATTGACTCTACAGAAGCACCAGCGATGATACGCTTGTAGCAACGAGTCTCAGCCTCGCTACCAGCAACAACGATAGTCTTAGACATATCGAACTTACCAGTGCGAACCATACGACCGATGATTGCAACATCCTGGATGTTTACTGTCCAGACGATGTCGCCCTTAGCGATACGGTCGATGTGGTGAATCTGAACACCCACGTTACCTGCAGGGTGCTTACCCTCGAATGTGTGGTACTCAACGCCCTTAACCTCGGCCATAAAGCCCTCAGCACCCTTGCGAGCAGAGAGGTGAACCTTACCCTCGGTCAAACGAGCCAACACTGCCATACCTGCCTCGATGTTCTCCTTCTCAGATGCCAACGCAAAGTTGTAGTCTGGAGCCAAAGGAGCTGAGTCGAAGGCTGACACGAAGATAGCCTTAGGAGCAGCATCTGGGTTAGCAATAACGCCGAATGGACGCTCTACGATGCGAGTCCAGAGACCAGACTCGAGCAACATCTCAACAATCTCAGAACGCTCGGCCTTAGCTGGATTAACCACCTTAATAGCCTTTGCCACCTGCTGTGCATCAGGTTCTACGGCAACATTGAGGAGCTTACGCTTCTCGCCGCGGTTAATGGCTGAAACCACACCGCTAACTGGAGAAGTGAACAAGATGCGTGGATTGTTCTTATCGAAGAACAACGCAGCACCAGCCTCAACCTTGTCGCCAACCTTAACCAACAGCTTTGGAGTAACGTTCTCATAATCCAGTGGGCTAACAGCATACGACTTCGCCATTGGAGCGTTCTCCAAACGAAGCTCTGCCTTACCAGCCAGATTGATGTCGAGACCCTTACGTAATTTAATGTTTTTCGACATAAAAACTGTTTGTTAGATTAATGATTTTGATTATTTTGTTTATGTTTGTGTCTAAGCTAAGCGACTTAACACTTAAGTTAGTAATTAAAATGCGTGCGAAGTTACGCTTTTTTTTTGAAACAGGCAATCTTTAAATGCTATATTTTTGTTTTGACTCAATAATTTACTAATTTTGTAGCCGAACAAGGTGCTATGCGAACGATTTTGGTTGATATCCACACCCACCATCCCTCTGAGGATAGGCTCTCGCCACAAATGGTGGGCATACATCCGTGGGATGCTGATAAATCTCTGACACTCCCCGACTTACGTCCGTGCGATATAGTTGGTGAGACGGGTTTGGATCTCTGCTGTGGCGTGAGCATCGAGCGACAGATGGAGCTATTTCGTTGGCATTTAGAACAGGCCGAAAAGCTCGAAAAACCCGTCGTTCTGCACGCTGTTCGAAGCTTCGAGCAGGTGATAAAGACGCTTGGCGATTACACGTTGAAAGGCGTTGTGTTTCACGGCTTTATAGGCTCAGCACATCAGGCTGGCGAGGCCCTTCGACGAGGCTACTACCTATCGTTTGGAGAGCGTTCATTACGCTCATCTCGCACCCGTGAGGCGATAGCGATAACGCCCCTCGATAGGCTCTTTGCCGAGACTGACGACAACCCTGAGCTCTCGATTGAGACAATCTATGATGCCATTGCCGAGATTAAAGCCATAAGTTGTGAGGAGCTTGCCGTAAATATTGAAAAAAACTATAAAACACTGATTAGATAGATGAATAGTTGGTTAGAACGCACCGAACTGCTCTTTGGAGCCGAGAAACTTGAGATGCTCCGCCGTGCCAATGTCTTGGTTGTTGGCGTGGGTGGTGTTGGTGCCTACGCTGCCGAGATGATTGTTCGCTCGGGTGTTGGTCGTATGACCATTGCCGATGCCGACAGGGTCTCTGAGAGCAATATCAACCGCCAGCTTGTTGCTCTACACTCGACCATCGGTCGCGAGAAGTGCGACATCTTGGCTGAGCGACTCAAGGATATAAACCCCGAGTTGCAACTCACTGTGGTTAACCGCTTTATAAAGGACGACGAGACCGATGCTCTACTCGACAGCAGCAATTTTGACTATGTGGTAGATGCCATCGATACCCTCTCTCCAAAGCTCGCACTAATCAAGGGTTCGCTCGACCGCGGAATACCCATAGTGAGCTCTATGGGTGCTGGTGCAAAGACCGACCCAACGCTAATGGAGATTAAGGATATAGCCAAAACTCACCACTGTCCATTGGCACATATGCTCCGCAAACGCCTACATAAAATAGGTATTCGCCGAGGCTTCAAGGCTGTATTCTCGCCTGAGCCAGTACGCGAGGGGGCGATGATTCTCTGCGAGGAGCAGAACAAGAAATCGAACGTAGGAACGATATCGTACATACCCGCCCTTTTTGGCATTGGCTGTGCTTCGGTAGTTATCCGAGGTCTTGTGGGTGAGTTGGACACCGAGAAAACTGAAGAGTAATTAAGAAACTAAAAACATTAACCAATATGAAGAAAATAGTCTTTTTGGATGAGTATAGCATCGCTGGCCGTGACCTCTCGAAGATCACCTCACAGGGCGAGTACGTTGCATACACCAACACAGCAAAAGAGGATGTCGTTGAGCGACTTAAGGGTGCCGACATCGCCATCACTAACAAGGTTGTCATCGACGGTGATATTATGCGTCAGCTGCCCGACCTGAAGTTTATCTGCGTGGCAGCGACGGGTATGAACAATGTCGACTTGGAGACTGCCAAGGAGCTCGGCATCGTGGTAAAGAATGCCGTTGGCTACTCAACAATATCGGTGGCAGAGACTACACTGGCATCTGCCTTGGCTCTTGCTCGCAACATCGTATATTTCGACGAGTACTTCCACGATGGTCGCTACTCAAAGGCCGACCGTGCCTTCTGCTACGACCGTCTAACGTTCCAGATTAGCGGCAAGAAGTGGGGAATCATAGGCCTTGGCAACATTGGCCGCGAGGTGGCACGCCTAGCCTCAGCCTTTGGCTGTGAGGTACGCTACTTCTCGACATCGGGAGCTAAGCGTGAGGAGGCATACCCTGCAGTGGAGCTCGATGAGCTTCTCCAGTGGAGCGATATCGTTTCGGTGCACTCGCCACTCAACGAGCGTACACGCGGTCTTGTGGGCCGTCGCGAGCTTCAGATGATGAAGCCTACATCGCTCATTATCAACGTAGCACGAGGTGGCATCATCGACGAGGCAGCCTTGGCCGAGGCTCTCGACAATGGCTGGGTAGCAGCGGCTGCTCTCGACGTATTCTCTGTCGAGCCACTCCGCGAGTCACCTCTCTACAACATCAAGGACCGCTACCGTCTGCTTGCCTCGCCACACAACGCTTGGTCGGCAGCTGAGGCCATCGACCGCCTCATAGATTGCGTAGCCGAGAACATCCGCACCTGGATTGCAAACGAGTAATTATCTAACAATTAACCAAATATGAAAAACTTAAAAACTATTTTGATGGCGATTATTGCCATTTTGGGCATTGTTGCCTGCGAGAAGGAGCCTACGGCAACACCCAAGGCTATAATCAACATCGAGGCTAACCATACGGTAGACTGTTATGGTGGCGAGGTGGAGATAAGCTACACGATTGCAAATCCCGTAGCTGGTGAGAAGATCACAGCAGCTACTGAGGCTGAGTGGATTGAGCTAATCGAGGATAACGGCACAGCACTTCGTTTCAACGTTGGTGGCAACTACGACGCTGCGGAGCGTACAGCCGATGTAACACTCTCATACAATGGTGCTGACGACGTTGTTATCACCTTTGCTCAGAACCGCATTACAACCCAGGGTGATGCACCTATCGAGGTGACTCTTGTTGACTACGACGCAACGACGATCACCATCTCGGTAGTTACTGCCGACCCTGAGACAACGTGGGTGCCTATGGTTACATATAAGGAGTCGTGGGACTACTACAAGGGCAACGAAAACGACATCTTCCAGGCCGACTTGGAGTACTTCCAGTACTTGGCCGATGTCAATGACCTCACACTCGCTGAGTTCCTTGCTGGCATCGTGGGCACAGGCTCTGAGGAGTCTATCCGCATCACAAAGCTCACACCCGACACCGAGTTCGTAGTATATGTATATGGTATCTCACTCGAGGGTGAGCGTACCACCGACATCATCGACATTCACGTAAAGACCGAGCCTCCACACGAGGGTGACATCACCTTCGAGTTCTCAGTCAAGGAGGAGGATTTTGTTCTTGAGTACACAGTAACACCATCGCACACAGGTGTTGACTACTTCTGTGGCATTATGTCCGAGGAGGAGCTCAACTACTGGAAAGAGACCCTCGGCACGGACAACCTCAAGACAATCCTTCAGAAGGGAAGCATCGACTCTACAATCGCTCTTTTGCAGCAGTGGGACTACATCTCAGACCGCACAGAGTTCTTCTCTATCTACAACCTCTCAGACATCTTGGAGGATGGCTGGTTTGAGTGCAAGGCCGACACCAAATATTATATTATGGCGGCTAAGTGGAACAACAACTGCGACATCATCGGCGAGGTAGGCTACACAGAGCACACATCAGCACACCTCGAGAAGTCGAACAACGTACTCACGCTCGAGCTCAAGAACCTCACACAGTCCTCTGTAGATGTCAAGACCACGACTACTACAAACGACCCATATGTAATCCTTCCATTGCGTGCTGAGGTTGTCAAGGGTCTTAGCGACGAGGAGCTTTTCGAGCTTATTATGTCGGAGTACGACTACGTTATCAGCTCGTACACCTACGAGGGTAACACTACAAACACCTACGGCAGTATGCGCCCTGATCGCGACTATGTAATCGTGGCATTTGGCTATAAGGCAGGAACGCTCACAACATCAAAGATTTGGCGCGAGGAGTTCCACACCTTGCCTTCGGGTGCTCCTGAGGATTGCACCTTCTCAATGAATATCGTGCCAGGTGTCGACAACGCCTGGATCGAGATTATCCCATCAGACAAGGGTCACGCCTACCACTGGATGGTCTACCCGGCTAACTACTCGGCAGAGGATGCTATGGACTACATCAAGAATGTAATCATCAAGCGTGGCTACGACAACGACTACGCAGTATTTGCATCGTGGGAGCTTACGCAGGGCGACGAGACAACGACTGTGTGGGACTTGGCACCAGACACCGATTACAAGCTTGGCGTGGTAATTATGGACTTCGACAAGTGCGAGTTCCTGAGCGATGTATACTTCAGCGATGTGTTCCACACCGACCCAGTGACATACGCCGACATCGACATCACAGTAGAGATTGGTAAGTACTTCAGCGTCGACGAGCTTGTTGCTGCAGGCTACGAGGGCTTCAAGATGTACGCGGGCAATGCAATGATCCCTGTCAAGGTACACATCGAGGGCGACTACACGGAGTTCTACTACGACTTCTACGGCAACGACCTCTCAGACACCGAGGACTACCCTGATGATATCTTCTACGAGTATTTGTGGGATGGTGCTCCATATGAGAGTGCAAGCTTCTTCCTACCTTTCGACAAGGTGATGACCGTGGTGGCCGTGGCCTACGACGAGATGTACAATCCAAGCCCACTCTACCGTGAGGTTGTATGCTTCACCAAGGAGGGATGCTCATCGGTTGAGGAGTATGAGGCAATGCAGCAAAATGCTACACGCAGCTTCGCACAAAAGAGCCTTGTCATCAACGAGACATCGCCAGTAAAGGCCGAGCGTAAGCAACATATCGAACCAACAGACGAGACTCTAACGAAGGCTCACACAGCAATCATCGAGAAGCGTAAGGCTAAGTATGGAGCTGAGATCGCAGCAAAGTGTGCCAAGAAGAGCCGAGAGACTCGCTTCGTAGCACGATAAACGCAAAACAATGAGGCTCAGAAGAGTAAGACAATTATTAATCCTTATCTTCGTATCACTAATTGGGGTTTTCGCAGCACTTGCCGAAGACCCCAAATGGTACGAGGGGGTGCGTCATAGGCTCTCTGTTGAGCTACGTCCAGCCTACAACATCGTCTCGCACTACGCTCTGAGAAATGGTGGCGACCCCGCTGATGCAAGCCTCTCGCTACACGCACGCTACGCCTTCTCAGCAAACCCTGAGAGCCGACTCGGCAGACTCTTTCCCTCGGCATATCAGGGCATAGGTATCGCAGCATATAGCTACTTCCACCACTCGTTAACAGGCACACCCGTAGCCATCTACATCTTCCAGGGTGCTCGCATTGCGGATTTCAACAAAAGGGCATCCATAGGCTACGAGTGGAACCTCGGCTACTCCTTCGGCTGGCACCCCAACGAGGCTATGTCGTCGCGAGGCAACATACTTATCAACATCGGTGTGCCCATTGTCTGGAGGGTGACAGATAAGTGGGAGCTGACACTTACGCCCGACTTTACTCACTTCTCAAATGGCGACACCTCATTCTCGAACGCTGGTTCTAACCTCTTTGGAGCACGCATAGGTGCCACCTACCACTTTGACGCTGACTGTGTGCCTATATCAGCACGACGCTTCATCGCTCGAAGCGAGGAGTTTGATGGCGGTGCAAGGCGTATGAGCTACGACATTGTGGCCTACGGTGCGTGGAGGGCAGATAGATTTATCGACGATGGGAGCATCTACGTTGTAGACAAGGCACTACCCATTGCGGGACTACACTTTCAGCCACTATACAACCTCAACAACTACTTCGCCATTGGCGGCTCGCTCGACCTACAGATAGACAGCAGCCTAAACCTCTACAACGGAGTAAAAGACGACGAGGGCAACACCATCGCCTACTCGCGACCACCACTATGGCAGCAGATGGAGGCAGGAGTGTCGCTACGTGGCGAGATACGAGCACCGATATTTAGCCTTGGTGTGGGTGTAGGCTACAATCTGGTCGACAGCGGCTACGATACGAGCCGTCTCTACACCACCTTCTCACTCAAGGCCCACCTAACGCGTCGTCTGATGCTCTACATTGGCTACCGTTTAAACAGCCAGCAGTATACTCACAACTTGATGTACGGCCTCGGTGTAAGGCTATAAGAGATCGCGAGATAGAAAAAAATAGGTTGTCTTAAATGACAACCTATTCTCTTTTATCGTCGATGTGAGTTATCGTCTGCGGGCATAACGCTTAGCCTTGGCAGCGGCCTTAGCATCGGCAGCCTCTCGCTTCAGGAACTCTGGACGTCCGAAGTTGAAGCCTACACCAGCGTAGAGGTTCAATGACTTCTGGTAGCGTGGCAAGAGGAGGTTTGTGTTACCAACCTTAGGGCCGACAACGAGGTTTGGATCTATATAGTCCATACCTACAAAGATGTTGAGGCCTGCAGGGTGGATATTGAGGGCTGCACCAAAGACTCCTGGGCGGTTGCCGTTAAGGAACGTATGGCTCACTGTTGCTGTAATCCAGTTTGTTGGGCGGATGTTGAGCGAGGCTGTGAGCTCTGTGTAGGTCATAGTGTTGCAGAACTTGGTGTGCGACAAGAGGCCGAGTGCAAAGTGGTTGCGTAGGAAGTTGTACTCGAGACCAGCATTCACCGAGAAGTTGAGCTGGGTATTGTACTCCTTAGCAGCACCGATATCGGTAGCCACCATCTCGAACTTGCCGAGTGTCTCTACCTCTGAGCTCTCAAAGTTGAGACCCTCGAAGCCGAAGTCACCCTTCACACTACCCTCGACATACTGATTTGTAGTCCACTTGATAAAGCCAAAGTCGATAAGAGCAGCAGAGATTTTGAGGTGGTCGTTGAAGAGACGAACCTCAGTACCTACGTCGAAGGCGAAGCCGAAGTTCTTGGCATTGTTGAGCAGGTAGTTGACATCGCTAAAGTTGAAGAGCTCGCCAAAAGGAATCTGCTGACCCTCCTCCACAGCACTATTATCGAGCAAGATGCCATTAGCACGCAGCGTGCCGAGCATATTGGCAGCAACAGCATCAGGAGCAACAGTAGCGGAGAGGTTGTCGAACTTAGCGTCAAGCGTCGCGACACCCACCAAGAACTTAGCCTTGAGGCCGAGGCTCACATTGCGGTGCACGCGAAACGAAGTACCGAGATAAGCATCAAGATAAGCATTAGCCTCGAGTGCCGTATTGCCCAAGTTGAATGTGCCATTACCCAAGGTCTTGAGCACCTTGAAGAGGTCGGTGGAGAGTGCCATATCGGCCGAGACATTGGCATTGAGGCCAAAGGTCCAGTACATCTTCTTAGCCCAGAAGCCTACGCCAAGGACGTTAATCTTAGTGTCGATGGCGAGCTGACCCACAGAGGGAAGCTTACCGAGGAACTCGTCGGCAGAGACCTTGCCGTGAAGAGCCGTAACAGTCTCTCCATCACGCTGATACAAGAAGTTATCGATAGAGAGGAAGTTGGTCGAAAGGTTAAGACCCACACCACTCATTCCAGGCAGTGCCAGGTAGCCACGCGTAGGGGCGAGGGCAGGATTGAGATCATTACGGAAGTATGAACCCTCCATAAAGTAAGAGTTGCGTGATTGTGCCGAGACACCACCAACGCCAACAAGCGTAAGGGCCGCAACAAGGAGTATAACTATCTTTTTCATAATCAAACGTTTATTCTCTTAACAACATTTTACTTTTGACCAACAAGAGTCTCGTTTATATCGATGGTAACGCCACCAGTGAGCTCAAGCTGAAGCTCCACGCCAATCTCCTGGTCGAGGCTCAGGCCCACAGCACCATCCTGGGCAGCACTTGTACCGACAAGCTCGAACTCGATAGCGTCGACCTCTGCAATAGCCGAGAGGTTGTGTGCCTCGCCAAGGTCGATAACGAAGCGAATGACACTCTGCTTAGCTGTCACACCATCGTCGGAGCCGAGAATCTTAGCACCATCCTCGATAGCGAGCTGCACGGCAGTCTTCTCGCCAGCCTTATTCTTGAGCGTAGCGGTAGCACCGAGCTGGAGAGGTGTTGAGTTGGTAACCGTTGCAATGATAACCACGTCGCCAACTGTGATATCGAGGTTACCAAGAGCCTTAAACGTAGGGCTAAGACCCTCAACCTCATCAGCATAGCGAATCTCGAAGTCGCTGCCGAGAGCCAATGGAATGTCGACACAATAGTCGTAAGAGATGCAGAGCTCATCGGGGATATGGAGTGTCTCGACATTTGTAGAGTCTACGCCAAGCAAGAGGTCAATCTCGAGAGTCTCGGGCAGTGTGCCGTTAATGAGCTTGGCAACATCGCACGCCACAAAGGTGTACTTAGAGTCTGAGTAGTTAGCACGCAGTGACTCGTCGGCGATGATAAGCTTGACATTAGATGGTACCACGCGACCACCCTCGAACTTAGCACCAGGGATTGTTACATTCTTAAACTCGATGGTATTGTCCACGACATCGGCACCCTCCCTAGTTGGGGTGATGCTACCAACAAGGTTGATATCCATAGTGAGCGGATGGGTGATATTGATCTCAAAGACGGGCTTAAGGCCAAGACCCACAATCTCGAGGTTGATATCCTCAAGGCCTGTGAGGGCAAACTCCTGATTCACCTGGTAAGAGTAGTCCAGTCTACCGCTAACCGACTCGATAGCGAGCTCTGCCTCGGCAATGCCCACCTTGATTTCGAAGTTGTCGTGAATGAGCTTAGATACGTCGACATTTGTATTCTTGTCGAAGTGTACACGCACTGTAGGCTCAAAAGCGAGCTCCATAGCACCCTCTGCATTAGGCTCTTTACCCTCTCCGAAGTCGAGAGCGTCGATACCCATAGTAACACCCTTAGCAAGGTCTGCAACAGAGGCTTGGAGCGTATGAGTCTGGGCATTGTATTTGTAATTAACATTGTCTGGCGTGTGCATAGCGAGGTAGCTTGGGAGCTCCACCTCGACCAAGAGGTCGTTAGCCACATCGCCAAGCCAGTTAAGGCCAGTGGCATAGAACGATAGTGCGGCATCGGCACCCTGCTTCATATTGACGCTATTGACAGCTACGAGCTCCTTGGGGAGTCCATCGATCTTGATTGGTGAGTTAGCAACGGTGCAGGCAATAAGGTCGACCTCGTCGTTTAAACTCACGTCGGCATCGCCATACTCAAAGTCGGCAAAGAGCTCTATATGAGGCTTGTTGCTGAAGTCGAAGTATCCCGACTTAGTATCAATCTCGAAGTCCATATCGTACTTGAGCGTGAGAGGGATGTCGAGGTGGTGGTTATCAATTTCGGTAGTGTTTGTAAGGCTCTCGACGTAGATCACAAAGTCAATAGTCTCAGCACCGGCAACGATAGGGATATTCTCGGTGTAGTGGTTGCCATTGCAAATCTCAGAGTTGTTGGCGTCAAGGATGCGGAATTTGCCGCCCTCAATGGTGAGGTCGAACTTGAGCTTACCACCAGCGTTGATATCCTTCAAGCCGTTGAGAGCCACATTGATATGCATAGGAGCACCGTGGTGACCACTCTCCACATCGCGGAATATCACCTTGTTAACGCCCTTAATCTGCTCGGGGAGGTCGAAGGCCACGTGGAGGTCGTCGCCACCAAACTCGAAGGTGTAGTTACCCTTGATTGTTGGGAGCTGAATGCCTGCGGGGATGTAGCCCTGTGTAATGTAGGTATCGAGGCCACTGAGCTGATCGATGTCCTCCTCCTGCTCGATAATAATAGGGGTCATCTCGAAGTTGAACTCAGGGTAGTCAACCTCGAAGCTGCTCGAGATCTCGGGGATGGTAAACTCGCTACTTATACCCTCGAACTCGATAGGCTCACCGGCACCCTCGTAGATGAACGAGTAGTTGCCCTCGTCATCCTTCTCAAGGCCTGTAAGTATCTGGTCACCAAGCAAGTCACCAAGCGTCTTAGACTCGAAATAGCCTATTGGAAGCACCGTTTTGTCTTGACAGATAGTCACCTCGGTTGAGACCTTGTCAACACGATACGACTCGTCGACACAACCCACAAGTGTGAGTGTGCATATCGCACAGAGCGTGCGACAGATATTCTTTAGCGTTATCATAATTTTGAAAGTTTATTCGGTTTGCGATTAGCACCTTAAGACAAAGATAGTAAATTAAATTTGTTCTGCAATGCGATTCTATAAACAAATTTCTATTTTTTACTCACAAACACCCGCAAACGAACAAACTAACGAACAATGGTGTTCGTGGGAGAGATTGATAAGGGACAAAAGAGACTATTAGAGGCGGAAGAGACAAAAGAGAGCTTAGGGGATTTTATGAATTTAGCAAGGGGCTTACTTTTCGACATCCTTAAACTCCCTAAACAAACCTCAATAAGCAAGAGGGCAACCACCTCCCCAAGCGAGAAGAAATCTCTTGTCTGAAGTCGTGAGATGTGGTGCCAAATGAAGACTCCTCGGATGGGTAGTACTCGGCGTACGTCCCATTCGAGGAGTTGAGTTTGGTGCCGCAGATTGCGGCTTGTCACAAGAAATTAAATTATTTGTTGAGCTTTGCCCAAGTATCCTTTAGCGTCACTGTTCTGTTGAAGATGAGATGCTCGGGTGTTGACTCCTTATCGACGTTGAAGTAGCCGATACGCTGGAACTGCAGGTAGTCGTAAGGCTTAGCCTCTGCGAGATACTTCTCAACGTAGCACTCAGTGAGCACCTTCAAAGAGTCCTCGTTGATCATCTGCTTCATAGCCTCGAGAGCCTCGCAACCCTGCTCCTTGCGGATAGCAGCCATCTCGTCACGAGGGTTCTCCACCTTCCAGAGACGATCGTAGAGGCGTACCTCAGCCTTGATGCAGTGGTCGCAGCTCACCCAGTGGAGAGTACCCTTAACCTTGCGGTTAGAGCCTGGCATACCAGTCTTTGTCTCAGGGTCATACTCAGCATATACGGTGGTAACATTGCCGTTCTCATCCTTCTCGCAACCAGTACACTTCACGATATATGCATTCTTGAGACGCACCTCCTGACCAGGTGTCATACGGAAGTACTTCTTAGGAGCATCCTCCATAAAGTCCTCACGCTCCATCCATAGCTCGCGGCTAAACTCGATGGTGTGTGTTGCAGAGTTGGGATCCTCGGGGTTGTCGATAGCCTCGAACGACTCAACCTGACCCTCGGGGTAGTTTGTGATAACGAGCTTAACAGGGTCGATAACGGCGCTCACGCGTGTAGCACGCTTGTTAAGG
>JAFYSI010000023.1 GCA_017559425.1 Alistipes sp. | reverse complement strand
TGCATCTGGTAGCCAATCTTAAATGCACGCTCCAAAGCCTCAATCTCCTCTGCCGACTTCTTCACACGCATCTCAGCAACAGCAAACATCAAGTCCAAAGACTTACGCTCGTGCAACATATCGAGACGGATGCCAAGCATCTCAGCAAGCGAAATCTTGAGCTCAGCACGGTAAGGAGGCAAGTAGTGAACAGGACGGTTCTGCTCGATAGCCTTACGCAATAAAGGACGGATGTCAGCGAGTGGGAATGACTTCTCGACACCTACCTCAGCAGCCTGATCAGCAATTGTTGGCATAGGACCTGTCCAGATGATATCCTCAACGGTGAAATCATCGCCAAAGAGCATAGCCTCGCCCGACTCAGCATCAATAACACCAATGAGCGAAGGGACATCCAAACCGAAATAGTAACGGAAGGTTGAGTCCTGACGGTAGTAGTAGGTGTTATTTGGATAGTTGTTAGGTACCTCTGGGTTACCAGGAAGAAGGATAAGGCCCTTGCCTACGCGGCGAGCCAACTCGGCACGACGGCCAATATAAGTCTCTTTTGAAAACATAGTTTTATGTAGTTTTAGTTGTTAATTTATCACTTTCATTAGTCGTGAGCCCTCGTTGAGCACCACGATATGGGGGTTATGCTCGGGGTTTAGCCACTCCACAATACGCTTCACATCACTCTCGGCCAGACCAATACACCCTGCCGTAGGCCTACCCTCAGCACGCCACGCGTGGATGAAGATAGCACTGCCAGCACCCGCAACAATGGGTGAGGTATTGTACTCGATGACCACGATATAGCGGTATTGCTCATCGCGACGATGCCAAAACCTATCGCCAGGAGTCTCTGGCAAGGCATCGCGAACAAGAGTGTTGTAGGTAGGACTCTTGGGGTTCTCATCCCACATATAACGCTCGTCGTACTGCTCCATTGGAAAATCCGAGACAAAGTCGCGAGCGTAGCAAAAGCCACGACGAAGCTCAAACACACCCGCTGGGGTCTTGCCATCACCCTCACGCTTCTCGCCACAGTTGGCGATGCCTCGATAGCCCGTAACGCCACTAACAAGAGTACCGTTCCACTCACCAGCATCATAGCTCAAGATGTGGACATTGCACCTCACGCCCGACGTATGCTCGACGACAATCACCTGACGACACCCCTTGGGGAGCGTTATAGTCTCGCCACGACTGGTCGCAACACGCCCATCGGCCATTGCAACCTGTGCAACAAAGAGTGCGACAAGTAGCGTAAAGAGAGCTCTCAGCATTGCTAACCCTGGAGCAGAAGATTATCGCTCAACCTCCTTGTAGACCTTATCACCGCGGCGAACCTCGGATACGGTCTTGAGTGAGATGTAGTCGCCCTGCTTTGCCGACGCTGTAGGCTGCTCGTGGAGCATAATACCATCGGCCTTTTGCTCAACAACGCCAGTCTTCTCACCCATAAAGAGAAGTGCGTCTCCCTCAGCAACCTCGCAAGCCTCGACCAAAACCTCGGCAACGCCGATACGCTTGAAATAGTTGGTCACCTTACCCATATAGACCTTCTTGAGGGTTGCTGACGAGCCGTAGTGCTGGCTATGCTCAACCATAGTCTTAGCGGCATAGTAGCCACCCCAGAAGTCGCGGTTGAATACTGTGCGAAGCTTCTCCTTGAGAGGCTCGATGGTCTCGGCCTTAAACTCGCCACTCTCCAGGAGGCGGAGGGCAGCATCGTAGCTCTCGACAACACGCTTAACATACTCACCTCCACGAGCACGACCCTCGATCTTGAGCACACGCACACCAGCATTAATAAACGTATCGAGGAAGTCGATAGTACACAAATCCTTTGGCGAGAGGACATACTGACCATCAATATCGAGTTGCTGACCAGAGTCCTTATCGGTGATGGTATACTTACGACGGCAAATCTGGCGACAAGCACCGCGGTTTGCCGAGGCGTGAGACTCGTGCTCCGAAAGGTAGCACTTGCCCGACATAGACATACACATAGCACCGTGGGCAAACATCTCAATCTTGACAAGCTCACCAGCGGGACCGCAGATGTTACGCTCCTTGATCTGCTGAGAGATGTAGGCAATCTGCTCGAGCGACAACTCGCGTGCCAGAACCACAACATCGGCCCACTGCGAGAAGAACTCGACAGCCGTAATGTTCGAGATGTTGCTCTGCGTGGAGATGTGCACCTCGATACCCACCTCGCGAGCGTAGAGGATAGCAGCAAGGTCGGTGGCGATGATAGCATCGATACCCTCGGCCTTAGCACGGTCGATGATGCGACGCATAACCTCCATCTCGGTGTCGTAGATGACGATGTTCACCGTAAGGTAGGTCTTGACACCCGCTGCGTGGGCAATACGCACAATCTCAGCGAGGTCATCAAGAGTAAAGTTTACCGATGAGGCAGCACGCATATTGAGCTGCTCAACACCGAAATATACCGAGTCGGCACCCGCAGCAATAGCGGCATTGAGCGACTCGTAAGAGCCCACAGGGGCCATAATCTCTATATCTTTTCTTCGAATCATATCACTACTTTTTACGTCCCATTAGATTACGAGCAAACTCCTCGAGGCACTTAGTACGCTCACCAGCAATCGACAATGTGTTGAGCACAGCAAGTGCACGCTCAAAGCGAATCTCAATCTGCTGCTCGGTGAAACGCTTCACATCGAGCTTATCGTAGAGAGCCTTGACTGTGGCAATCTTCTCGACATCGCTGAGCAAAGGGTTCTTGTGCGTTGAACGCAACACCTCACGCTCCTCGGACGAGGCACGACACATAGCCTGAACCATAAGATAGGTCTGCTTACCCTCAAGGATATCGCCACCAATTTTCTTACCCAGAGCCTCATCGCCATAGCTATCGAGCATATCGTCCTGAAGCTGAAAGGCGAGGCCGAGCTCCGTAGCAAAACGATACATCTTACGAATATCATCCTCCGAAGCACCTGCAAGCGTTGCTCCAATCATAGCCGAGCCCGAGAGAAGAGCAGATGTCTTACGCTCAATCATAAGAATATAGTCCTCGACGGTAACCTTCTCAGCACTCTCGAAGTCCATATCATACTGCTGACCCTCGCAGACCTCGATGGCCATATCGCTGAAGATATTGAGCACACGGCATAGCTTCTCAGACTCGAGACGAGCAAGGTGTTTGTAGGCCATAATGAGCATAGTGTCGCCCGAGAGAAGAGCCACGTTACCACCCCACTTTGCAAAGACCGATGGCTGGCCACGACGCATCATAGCGTTATCCATAATGTCGTCGTGAAGAAGCGTGAAGTTGTGGAAGACCTCGACAGCCATACCTGCAGGCAATGCCGCCTCGACATCGCCACCAAAAGCGTCGACAGTAAGCAGCAGAAGCACAGGACGCAGACGCTTGCCTCCGCCCGACATTGAGTAGATGATTGGCGAGTAGAGCAGCTCTGGCTCCTCAGGAGTTTGAAACTGAGCGAGTGCCGACTCGAAGAGTTTCAGGATTGTATCGTTACTGTATTTCATAACCATAAGTTTATTGTTTTGCTCAGAGTGCACACACGCGTAAGCGTACACCTAGACAAATATGGCTCAAAAATAAGAATTTTTTTGCAAAATTTAAAATAATTTTGATAACTTTGACCAATTAATTTCACAAAAACATTAGTGCTATGATGAAAAAATATGCTATGGGTATCGACATCGGCGGTACCAACACAGCCTTTGGACTCGTTGACGAGGATGGCAACGTGATTGCCGAGAGCAAGATCTCGACCGACAAATTCAAACATTTCGACGACTACAAACCATATATCGAGACCCTCGCATCGGCAATGAAGGAGCTTATCGCTTCGCAGCCTGAGTGCGACCTTATCGGTATCGGTATCGGCGCTCCTAACGCCAACATCCACTCTGGACGTATCGAGACCCCAGCAAACCTCTGGAAGTTTGAGGACCCTACAGATCCACGTCCAGACTCAATCCGCATCTTCAGCTTTGTGGACGACCTCGGTAAGCACTTCCCAGGTACTAAGGTAATGATTACCAACGATGCAAATGCTGCGGCTATCGGCGAGATGGTCTTTGGCAATGCTCGCGGTATGAAGGACTTCGCGATGATTACACTCGGCACAGGTCTTGGCTCGGGTATCGTATGCAACGGTGAGATGGTATATGGTCACGACGGCTTTGCTGGCGAGTTTGGCCACATCGCAGTAACCTCACGCGAGACTGGTCGCCAGTGCGGTTGCGGTCTCAAGGGCTGCTTGGAGGCGTATGTATCGGCAACAGGTATCAAGCGTACTGCGTTCGACCTTATGGCCACAATGACCTGCGATAGCGAGCTTCGCTCTATTCCTTACGACCAGTTTGAGGCTAAGATGCTCTCTGACGCAGCGGCTAAGAACGACCCTATCGCCCTCGAGGCATTCGAGCGTACAGGCAAGGTACTCGGCTTGGCACTCGCAGACCTCACAGCTATCACATCGCCTGAGGCAATCATCCTCTTCGGCGGCTTGGCTAATGCTGGCGACTACATTATGCGTCCTACACACCGCTATATGGAAGAGAATCAGCTCGGCGTTTTCAAGGGCAAAGTAAAGCTTATGATGAGCGGCATTCAGGATAAGAATGTAGCTATTTTGGGCGGTGCAGCACTTATCTGGAAGCAGCACCTCGAGGCAGTTATCGAGAACTACTAACAACCAAGCATCGCGGACATAGCAAACAATACAATACACTATGTCTCAATATATTAAAAGAGGGAGCAGGCATCTGTTCCCTCTTTTACATTATGGATATACATCGTGTACACAAGCAATAGTCAATAGCGAGGAATATATTCTTATTATAAACACCCCAAACCACATCAAAATCGCCTCTCTGAAATAGCCATAAAAAAGAGCCGCACACTGGTCTAAAAGCAATATTTCGCTCTTTTGTTTGCGATTTAGTATATTTATACTAACTTTGCCACATTATGCTGGCCAAGTTCGAAGGCCGCAACCCAAAGCAATGTTAGAGAAATTAGCTAAACAAACTGCAATATATGGCATCAGCACGATAGTTGTCCGCTTTTTGAACTATCTGCTAACGCCCTACTACACCCGCATTTTCGACCAGGGGGAGTATGGTATCGTGACCGATATCTACGCCCTCATCCCATTTGCCCTGGTGCTACTCTCGATGGGTATGGAGTCGAGCTACTTCCGCTTCACAACACGAGCAGAGGAGGAGGGTGGCGACATCAAAGAGGGCAAGCGACGAGTATTCGCCACAACGTGGGGAGTAACCTCGTTGGCAGCAACACTCTTCTTTGTTGTAATCCTCCTGTTCAACGCCCCAATCTCGAGAGCTATGGGCGAGGCATACGTCCAGCACAAGGAGTATGTCCACATCGTGGCGGCCATCGTGATGCTCGACATCTGGGCAATAATACCCTTTGCACGCCTTCGTGAGGAGGGTCGAGCAATGCGTTTTGTGTCGCTCAAGGCGTTAGGAATGCTCCTCAACCTGGGTCTTGCCATCGGCTTTGGCGTGGCGGGACTATACTCCTCGGAGTTTGGTGTGGGCTGGGTGCTTATTGCCAACTTTGTTGCAAGCCTTGTGACACTCATCGCCCTAATACCAACAGTCGACCGCACGCTACCACGCATCGACCGTGAGCTGCTGAGACGTATATTCATCTACTCGCTGCCGCTGCTAATTAGTGGTATTGCGGGTACGGCCAACGAGTTTATCGACCGACAGATGATCAAGTACCTCTCACCAGGCTCCCCTACCGAGGCTATGGCCGAGCTGGGTGTCTATGGTGCTATTGTCAAGATTGCCGTGGTGATGACACTCTTCACGCAGATGTACCGTCTTGCTGCCGAACCATTCTTCCTCTCGGGATTCAAGAAGGAGGAGTTCAAAGAGGCCAATGCCGCAGCGATGAAGTACTTCGTGATGGCCTCGGTACTCATCTTCCTCGGCATCGTGCTCTTCCGTGACCTATTTGCCCTTATTGTCGGCTCACGCTTTAGAGAGGGTATCGACATACTTCCTGTGGTGCTGGCCTCAAATGTTTTGGGTGGTGTATGGCTCAACCTCTCGTTTTGGTACAAGCGTGAGGAGAAGACAAAATATGCAGCATATATCACATTCTTAGGTCTCGGCGTGACCCTCGCACTGAGCTTCCTGCTTGTGCCAAAGATGGGTTATCGCGGTGCTGCGTGGGTACGTTTTGCTGCCGAGGGTGCTATGGTCGTGTGGAGCTACATACTATGCCGCAAGCACTACCCTATGCCCTACGACCTGCGTCGAATTGGCGAATATGTAGCCCTCGCCATAATCTGCTACGGACTCTCGGAGCTACTGCTACCACAACTCAGCCACATACTATGGCTCGGCTGCAATGCTGTGCTCTTTGGCTTGGTGGTAACATATGCCATCTGGCGAGAGAAGATTGATGTTATCGCCCTTGCAAGGGCTGCAATAGCTAAGTTTAGACGATGAAGTTTTCAGATATCATTGGACACGACGACCTCAAGCGTCGCCTTCGACAGCAGATCGATGCGGGACGCATCAGCCACGCCCAGCTCTTCAGCGGTATGGCAGGCTATGGCACACTACCTCTTGCCTTGGCCTACGTTCAGTATCTCTTCTGCGAAAACCACATAGATGATGACTCGTGTGGCGTATGCCCATCGTGCCAGCAGGTGGCTCAACTTGCACACCCCGACCTACACTTTGTCTTCCCCGTGAACAAGCGTGAGAAGAAGTCGGGCGAGGTGGTGACAAGCGATATGTTTATCGACCTATGGCGTACAGTATGGCGTGAGAAGGGGGGAATATTTACAGCCGAGGAGTGGTACGAGCGTCTCGACCTCGGAAAGACTATGAAGGGACTCATCACAGCCAAAGAGTCGGAGGAGATTATCCGCAAGCTACAATTTAAGAGTTTCTCGTCGGCATACAAGGCGATGATCATCTGGCTACCAGAGACGATGAACCAGGAGGCGGCAAACAAGATTCTCAAGATCTTGGAGGAGCCCTGGAAGAAGACCCTCTTCATCCTCGTGTCGGAGCGTCCTGACCTGCTATTGCAAACCATCACATCACGCACTCAGGAGGTTACGGTATCGGGCATTGACAATGCAACACTCGAGCGTCTTGCTCTGAGCAAGGGCCGTAATGCAACCGAGGCACGCAATATGGCACGCCTGGCCAAAGGCTCGCTATTGGAGCTCGAGAGCCTTATGCGTGGCGAGAGCGATGAGGCACGACACCAGTACTTCGAGCTCTTCTGCTCGCTGATGCGTCTTAGCTACAACGACAAACACCTCGAGCTCATCGAGTGGGCCGAGGAGATGACAACGCTCACACGCGAGGCACAGCGACAGTTCTTCCTCAACGCCGTGCGTCTTTTGCGTGAGAGCTATATGCTTCACGCGGGACTCGGCTCTATAAGCTACCTCTGGGGCGAGGAGGCCGACTTCTGCCGTAAGTTTGCACCATTTATTGGCAATCAAAATATCGAGATCCTTGTTCGCGAGATTGAGACGGCAATGATGGAGATAGCACAGAATGGAGCACCAAGAATAGTATTCACTCACTTTGCACTCGCAGTGTCGAAGCAGATAAATAGGCTCAAATAATGGAAAGCGTAGTATTGCTCTTAGGCTCAAACGACGAGCGTGCCGCAGAGATTGTCGACCACGCAGTAGCCATCATCGGCCACTCGGTAGGCTCGATTGTGAAGTGCTCCGAGGAGTACCGCTCACGAGCATACGGCTTTACCTCGGAGCGTGAATTTGTGAATCGTGCTGTGGAGATAGAGACCGACTACAATGCCTACGAGGTGTTGCGACGTATAAACCTCATCGAGGCACTCTTAGGTCGTGACCGCAGCATCGAGCAGCACACAAAGGAGCTTACGGGAGAGGAGTATGCCTCACGACCAATTGATATCGACATAATTTTTTATGGCGATGAGACGTTCTCTGATTCGAGGCTTACGATACCCTACCACTTCCTCGACGAGAGGGAGTATGCCCTGCGTCCTGTGGCCGAGATTGCTGGCGAGCGTCGCCACAGAGTGCTTGAGTTTACGCCTCGTGAGATGTTGGAGCGATTAACGAACAAGTAAGATTATGAGAAGAGTTTTAAATATAGCCATTGTGCTGATTGTAGCGACACTAACACTTGCATCCTGCTTCAAGGATGAGATTCAGGGTACACTATTCAAGATTTCGGTGTGGTCGAAGAATGTGGAGGGCGACAAGGAGACCAAAACCAAGACCGAGTTGCGTGCCTACGCCTTCAAGGTTCAGAAGGGCAGCAAGTGGGAGGTATCGACGTGGGATGATGCCCTTAGCCACACAATCACAAACCAAGATAACGGCAAGCAGTTCCAGGAGCCCGACGTTGTCGGAGTATGGAATGCCGAGGAGTACTATCAAGTCGTTCTCGACCTTCGTGATGAGGTGATGTTTATGCTCATCGTCGATGTTGAGAACCGTGTCTACGCCACACGTCTTCACGAGACACCGATAAACCTTCACGAGACACTCACCGAGCTGCATCTATACGCTTGCAACAGCTCTAAGAAGTCGTGCGGCTGGGATATGTTCAACCCATTCCCCGATGAGCCACGCGAGTCACTCCACGGGAGCGGTGGCGACGATAACAGCGAACAGAGCGAGGATGATGAGGATAGCAACGAACGAACAGAGTAACAATGACACGATACAAGAGAACTAAATCAGGAGGCGTAACAAGCCTACTATCAGCGGTAATAGTCCTACTCTTCGCAGCGGCACTATTCACCAAGTGTGCATCGACAATGACACCGACGGGAGGCCCTAAGGATACCATCCCGCCAGTGATCGTATATATGAACCCCAACAACTTCACAACAAATATCGACACACTACATCCACCAAAGATATATGTCGAGTTTGACGAATATGTCCAGATCAAAGATCAGCAGAAGGAGCTTTACACATCGCCCGCGATGAAGAAGCAGCCATCGGTGACACGTCGTGGCAAGGGTATCCTCATCACAATCAAGGATACGCTGCGTCCCGACATCACCTACGCCATTAACTTTGGCTCATCGATTTGCGACAACAACGAGGGTAACCCACTTCACTCGATGCGTTATGTATTCTCTACAGGCAACACCATCGACTCGATGTATATGTCGGGCTACACCGCAGACTCCTACAAGGCCGACTCCGTGAGCAAGACCTTCATCTACTTCTTCATTGCCGACTCTGTGGAGCGTCCCGTAGATTACGACTCGACGATGTTCAACTACAAGCCACACGTCATTGCTCGTGCCGAGAAGAATGGTATCTTCATCGCTCAGAACCTCAAGCCTGTGGCATATCGCATCTACGCCTTCGAGGATACCAACAACAATATGATGTATGAGCCTTCGGTCGACCAAATTGGATTCCTCGACACGACATACAACCCGCTCTATATGCCAGGATTCAACATCTGGTTTGACTCCTTGCGTCACTACCCTTCGGCCGACCCACAGCTCTACTTTAGAATGTTCAAGGATCGCCGATTTACTCGCCAGGTACTCTCGCAGCAGGAGCGTCCAGAGCGTCACAAGGCTATGCTCTACTTTGGTGCCGAGAATCCAGAGGTGACAAAGATAGAGTTCGACTCTATACCTTCAGAGCGAGTGATATACGACCCGTTCACCGCTGGCAGAGATACTGTAGCCCTATGGTTTGATATTCCAAGCGAGGAGCTTCCCGACACTATCAAGGGTACTATTACATACTTTAAGCACGACTCAGTAAACAACCTCGTGGAGTCTACCGACAAGCTACGCTTGGCGTGGAAGTATGTCGAGTCAAAGGAGGAGCAGAAGGAGCGTGAGCGTCTGGAGAAGGAGCGTGAGAGAGCAGAGAAGAATGGCGAGTCGTGGGTAGAGCCCGAAAAGCAGAACCCATTCAAGGTGACGATACCCGCAACTGGTGAGGTCAACAAGGATAAGCACGTCGACATCGAGTTTGCATACCCTGTGACCAAGTTCGACTCGACACTCATTGAGCTCACAATGACCTCAGAGACGGTGACAGAACCACAGAGCGTGAAGTATCACTTTGTGCAGGATAGCCTCAACCGCCGCAGGTATCAGCTAAGAGCCGAGTGGCAGCCAAAGGCTAAGTATGAGCTGATGATACCTGCCGGTGCCTTCTTCAACGTGGCACAGGAGCAGAACGACACCATACGTTGCAAGTACGACGGCTCAGATCCTGAGAAGTATGCTACTGTTAACGTCAAGGTGCTCAGCACAAAGCAGAATGCACACTACATCCTCCAGATTACAAATGCTCAGGGTAAGGTGCAGAAGCAGATCGCAAATGCCACAGCGGGAACATACCGCTTTGAGTATGTATCGCCTGGCGACATTATGATTCGCGTGGTGGAGGATCTCAACGGCAACGGTAAGTGGGATACCGGCGATATGGTGCTTATGCGTCAGGCAGAGCGTACCGAGATATACAAGAATGACGACGGCATCGAGACCATCACCACAAAGGCCAACTGGGAGTTCGACATCGACGTAGATATGGACAAGCTCTTTGCACCAATAACTATGGAGACGGTTATCAAGATGCTCAACGACCGCGAGGATGAGCGACTCAAGAAGCTCAGCGAGGAGCAGGCTAAGAAGCGTCAGCAGAACAACTCGCAGAATGGACAGAACGGACAGAACTCTGGCGGCTTTGGCTTTGGTGGCTTTGGCGGTATGGGCGGCGGAGGCACAACAAGTGGCGGCCTACGCACAGGAACATCGACAACAGGCTCGATGGGTATGGGAACTAACACAATCAGACGATGAGTAGAGTAAAGATAAAGGTACTATTTATTGCCATCACACTATTGGCAATGTTTGCCACAAAAGAGAGTGCTTTGGCACAGCATACCCTCACACTCGTGGGAGGAACGGGATCGTCGTATGCCCGCTTCTACCCCGCTGAGGAGACTAAGTGGATGTGGGGTGCTGAGAGCTTCGGTGTGGCGTGGCGTTACTATAGCGATAAACCTCGTTTTGTGGGTGCTGTGGGTGTCGACTTAGAGTATATGGAGCGAGGCTATGTCTATGGTTACGCCTATAAGACGAGCATTGTCAACGATAAGGAGGTGCGTGACTATCAGTATTATCATCGTAACATCAACTCACTGATGTTGCCGATAGTGTGGCAGCCACACTTCTACCTGGTGCAGAATCGCCTCCGCCTCTTTGTCGAGGCAGCATTCGTGCTCTCGTTCAACATCTCGTCGAACTACAGCTACCAGGATAATCGCTTCCCTGGAGGCAAGTACGAGTGGAAGGTGCCTCGCGACAATAGGTTCGGCTACGGATTGTTGGGTGGTGCGGGCTTCGCAGTGCTTATCAAGCAGCTCGAGGTGGGCTTCAAGGCACGCTACAACTTTGGTTATTCAGATATTCTGAAGAACCGTAATAAGTACTACTCTAATACTACGGATGGTCGCGAAAATCCATTCTACTACACCCCACTTCGCTCCCCTGTCGACAACCTTACATTCTCGATTACTGTAGGTTGGCGATTCAACAAGCGGGGTTTCAACGAGTGGTATGCAGAGCGTCCTAACCGCACAAAGCGTCTCGAGGGCTTCAACTTCAGCCAGGCGACAAACGGCGGAAATGCGGGTGGTAGCTCATCGACGGCAGCAGGACGTTCGGGCTCAGGTGTGAGCAGCCCATCGGGAAGTCGCCCAGGAGGTACAACATCAACAGGCACTCGCCCTGGCAGTGGTGCGTCGAGCACTACTCGTCCAGGTGGAGCAACATCAAAGCCAACAATGGGCGGAGCAACCACCAAGCCTACAATGCGATAGGCGATAACACAATTGCAGACTGGCACAAGGAGGCTGTAATTAGGCAGCGGTAAAACTGCGAACAGAAGGCAAGGAGACCGTAATTAGGCAGCGGTAAAACTGCGAACAGAAGGCAAGGAGGCTGTAATTAGGCAGCGGTAAAACTTTGCACTGGTCCCCAAAACGATAATTAATGTAATAACATATAGGTAGAATAAAAGTATGGATTCAACAAGACAGCAGAAGATTGCACGACTTATTCAGCGTGACATCGCAGAGATCCTCCAGAAGGATATGGCAGAGATTACTCGTGGCACACTCGTAACGGTGACAGCAGCACGCGTATCGCCCGACTTGGGATATGCCAAGATCTACATCAGCGTGTTCCCATTCGACCGTAGTGGCGAGATGCTCGACAAGATCAAGGAGCAGAACTGGCTCATCCGCAAGACATTGGGTGGTCGCATCCGCAACCAGCTCAAGATTGTGCCAGAGTTGGAGTTCTTCATCGATGACTCATTGGAGTATATCGAGAATATCGACAACCTTCTCAGCAAGTAGGCTGAGGTCTCGAGGCGAAGGCTTCAACACTTTGATGCTAAGTGCGTTATGCTGTGGTTAAAGTTCTCACGGAGATATATGTTTTCACCGAAGTCGCACTCGGTGATCAACATTATTGCCCTTGTGAGCGTAGTTGCTGTGGCCATCCCTACGGCAGCGATGATCATACTCCTGGCAATGTTTGGAGGCCTTAGCAACACCATCGAGACCATCTACTCGTCGGTAGATGCCGACATCGAGATTGTTGCCCAGCGAGGACAGACCTTCAAGAGCGAGGAGATTGATATAGAGAGACTTCACGAGATGGAGGGTGTCTCTGCCGCAGCACCATACCTCGAGCAGAGCGTTATGGTGGCCACAACATCGCGTCGTGGCACGGTGACGCTCAGAGGTGTCGACTCGACCTATTTCGAGGTGCTGCCCATCGAGAAGTTCGTTGTGCGAGGCACGTTAGAGAGCCTTCGTCAGGGCGACATAGTGCTTGGCACGGCGGCGAGTGCAAACCTCGGAATACCGGGCATCAACTACCCCGTAGAGCTCTATGCCCTCAACCGTAAGCAACTCTCCACGCTGCTGCCATCGAGCGGCATATCACGCCACGAGGGTCGCCTTGGAGGTGTTATCTCGGCAAATGCCGAGATCGACGCAACGTTTGCTCTTGTCGACATAGAGGTTGCCGCCGAGCTTCTCAACTATCGAGATAGGTGGTCAGGAGTGGCCATCAAGATTGCTGATAATGAGCAAATTGAGCGGATAAAGCAGGGCATCGAAGAGTGTGTTAGCGAGAATATTGTGGTGCGTACTCGCGAGGAGAAGAGTGCCGAGATGAATGCCCTCATACGCCTCGAGAGGTTTGCAATAATACTTATTGGCTCGTTTATCGCCATCGTTGCAGCCTTCGCGATTGTGGGTGCTGTGGTGATGCTGATAACCGAGAAGCGTCGCGACATAAGGACGCTACGCTCGTTGGGAGCTTCGCAAGTCCTTATCAAGAATATATTTGTGGGCGAGGGCCTACTACTCACGCTTCTTGGCACAGTGATAGGCACGGCTATTGGCGTGGGATTCTCGCTCGGACAGCAACACTTTGGATGGATAAAGATTCCTGGAAATATGGTCATCGAGAGCTACCCCGTGGAGCTGACGCTCGGTGACACACTCCTTGTGGTAGGCATAATTCTCGTTGCGGGATTGGGTATCTCGTGGCTCACGGTACGAGCACAACTCAGCAATGAGGATAAAATATAAGACATTGTATATGAACAGATTAACAAAGATAGCAGTACTCTGCTCGACACTTTTTGCATCACTATGGATTGTCGCGTGTGACGGTCCTCGTGCTATTCCAGATAAGGACTTAGTCAAGATCTTCCACGACGCATTCTTGGCAAACGCCTACATCTCGGAGTGTAACATCGCCGAGGATTCGCTACTGCTCTACGAGCCTATCTTGGCACGCTACGGCTACACGGTTGAGGATATGCGACACACCGTGAGCACCATTGCAAGTCGTAAGAGTAGCCGTCTGAGCGACCTTGTGGGCGACGCCTCAGCACTGCTCGAGGAGGAGTCTAAGGGGTACAACTACCAGCTCCGTGTGCTCGACACTGTGGACAACGTCGCAAAGCGTAGATACACTCGCGTGATGCACACCGACTCGCTGATTCGCGTACGCCGCCTGAGCGACTCAACAAAACTGCAAATAACGCTCAAGGATCTTGTCCCTGGCGAGTATACAGTTGAGTTTGAGTACTATATCGACACAACAGACGAAAACCGCAACTCGCGTGTCGAGGCCTATCTTAAGCTCAATGATGGCACACAGGCACTGCGTCACACGATGATGCTCAGCCGCTACCGCGATGGTAAGTATTCGCGTAAGTTCGTGGCCGACACCTCTCACAAGGAGCTCTTTGTGAATGTGTTCTTCCACCCAGCATCCGAGGAGCCGAAAAAGCCTGATGTCAAGATTAAGAATCTAAAAATCACACGCGTGATACCCGTTGACAAGGCTGTGGATAGCCTCTATGACGAGCAACTCGGAGCACTCATCTTCAACCAGTGGATGTGGACCTCGTTTGCCGAGAACAAGACAAAGCCAGAGCCTCGAAAGAGCACACACCCAGAGGTTGACTTCTCAAGCATCACACTTGCTGATCAACAGGCTGAGGAGCAGTCGGCAAATGGTACAGAGCCAAATGGCGGACAAAAGCCTGCTAGTCAGCCATCTGAGGTACGACCAACTGCCCCAGGCAACACCCCTAACGTAAAGCGTGAGGGCGAAGCTGGAGGCGGTGCAAAGCCAGGGGCACCAAACGCAAAGCCAGGGGCACCAGGTGCAAGACCTACACCACAGGTAGCGAAGCCTCAAAATGGGGGTGCTGCGGGTGGCAAAGCAATAACTCCAAATGGCAACGGCAAGCCTAACACCAACGGTAATAGTGGTGAGAGACCAAAGAAGTTTGACCCAACGAAGAATAACCCTCCAATGAGTGGCAAGCGATGAATCGTAGGTTTGCATCGCACTACGCCCTTGTTGACGGGGAGTTGCGTCGCAACATTGTAATTGAGGTCGACGCAACGGGAGAGATTGTCGCAGTAATCGAGCGAGAGTCTATAGACAATATGGCCAGCGTGGAGTTCTACCCCGGCATTCTCATACCAGGAATGGTCAACCTCCACTGCCACCTCGAGCTATCCTATCTCAAGGGTGCTATCGCGGAGCATACAGGCTTTGCGGGATTCGCACGAGCGATAGGTGCTGTGAGGAATAACTACACCCGTGAGCAACGCCTACACGCAGCCTCTTTAGCCGATAGCCGTATGTGGCAGGAGGGCGTACAAGCTGTTCTCGACATTGCCAACGACGACCTTGTGATGGAGATAAAGGAGCGTTCGAAGATTGAGTATCGCACCCTCTTTGAACTCTTTGGACTCGGCTGTCGAGCAATAGATAGACATATAGAACTTGCCGACAAATACACAAATGCCGACATCACCCCTCACTCGACATATTCGCTGCAGGATGAGGTATTTAAGAGTTGCTGCAAAGCAAATAGATCGACTATCTCGATACACCTCCTTGAGTCCTCGGCCGAGAGCGAACTATACGATGGAAGTGGCTCACTCAAAGAGTGGTACGACCATATGGGCTGGGAGTGCGACTTTGTCGGCTATGGCAGTCCCGCACGACGCGTGGTGGAGAGCATAGATCCAAATCGTAACGTGGTAGTAGTACACGGATGTAGAGCGACGAGCGATGATGCAGCTCTGCTTGACAACCACTTCGCAAAGGGTGCGACTTGGGCACTATGTCCCGAATCGAACAGATATATCAGTAACGACAGACCTCCTGTCGATATACTTCGCAAGGGGGGCTGCCGCATAGGTATCGGCACCGACTCGTTGGCATCGGCACGCTCGCTGTCGATGATCGACAACCTACGTCTATTGAGTGATATACCTCTGAGTGAGTTACTTACCTGGGCAACAAAGCGTGGTGCCGAGGCACTCGAAATGGAGCATCTGGGCGAATTGGCCGTAGGCAAGAGACCAGGAATCGTGGTGATTGAGGACGTAGACCTACACAACTTGTGCCTCACACCCGAGAGCCGAGCAACGAGAATTTTATAGAGCATATTCAACCCGATAGTCGATATATTTAGGAAGTTGTAGAGTGGGGCAAAAACGCCAAAGTAGCCCTAACGCCCGAGATAAAAAGTTGTTGAGGAGGAGCTAATTTTAGGCTTGCGAGTCTCGAGAAACCGCAGCATACCTTGGCGTATGTGAGGATTTCGAGGATGAGCAAAAACGCCAAAGTAGCCCTCGTCTACAACTTTTTTGGTATGGTTTTGGTATATTGGTGCTATGATTTAGTCAAAAAAGATAGGGAAAAATGGCATAAAACAATGTATTGTTTTGTGTCGAGTATTAAATTTACTATCTTTGCAGAAGTGGAGCTAAAGCAACAGAAAAACAAGAAGAGCTTTCAAGCTATGGTTTCAGCATCAATATTCGAAAAGGAGAGCAGCAACAACGGCAGACTCGCACACTGCTACTACGACCCCGAGGCGGGAGCGTGGATGGCATACGGCAAGTCGGCATACGCTCTGCGTAAGATGGTCAAGAGGGCTGGATATGACAACCTTAGAGGCTACTCAACAGACCTCAACACAGCCTGCTCGATGGTGGGTTGTGCAACGCTTGAGGTGCTATGCGAACAACACACAACACTCGAGAGGGGCAAGGAGTACATCTGCCTCGAGACAGAGATAGAGTTCGATACCACGAACTACGACGAGTGGGTGGAGCGTCTCAAGCAGGAGCGAGCAGCCAAGAGGGAGATGTGGGTGGAGACACGCATAAGCGGCGAGCTGCCAAAGGATGAGTTTATCAAGGATGGGATGTCGACACTGGCACGACAAACAAAACGTTTGGTCGATGTGGTATGTGCCCTTGTGGGGTTGGTGATATTCTTGCCACTCTTCATCGTGACACTCATCGCAGTACGCCTGGAGGATGGTAGTCCAGCGATATTCAAGCAGGAGCGTATAGGACGCTTTGGTCGCCCATTTACCATCTACAAATTTCGCTCGATGCGTACCGATGCCGAGAAGTGTGGTCCTACGCTGAGCCACAGCTGCGGAAAGCAGGATGAGCGACTCACAAGGGTGGGACGATTTATCCGAGCTCACCACATCGACGAGCTACCACAGCTTTGGAACGTGCTCAAGGGCGATATGTCGCTTGTGGGTCCCCGACCCGAGCGTATGTACTACATCGAGAAGATTATGGAGTATGACAAGCGATATGAGTATCTCTACCAGATTCGTCCAGGTGTGACGAGCTATGCAACACTCTACAACGGATATACCGACACTATGGAGAAGATGCTACAACGCCTCGAGTACGACCTCTACTACTTGGAGCACAGGTCGTGGCGTTTCGACGTGTCGATACTCTTTAAAACCTTCTGTGCCATAGTCCTAGGCAAGAAGTTCTAACAAGAAACAAACAAGAAGAGACCTCAAAAAATATGAAGATTGCAGTTGCAGGAACAGGATATGTGGGATTGAGCATCGCAACGCTACTTGCCCAAAACAACAAGGTGACAGCCGTAGATATCGTCCGCGAGAAGGTCGATATGATCAACCGCCGCGAGTCGCCAATTCAAGATAGCTACATTGAGAGGTATCTCAAGGAGAAGAGCCTCAATCTTCGTGCTACGCTCGATGCCCACGAGGCATATCGTAGTGCTGAGATTGTGGTCATCGCCGTGCCTACGAACTACGATCCTCAGCTCAACCACTTCGATACGCACAACATTGAGCGTGTCGTGGATATTGTCCTTGAGGTAAACCCCGAGGCGGTAATCGTCATCAAGTCGACAATACCTGTGGGCTACTGTCGCAGCCTCTATGCTAAATATGCTCAACGTGGTGCAGAGCGTCTCAACCTTATCTTCTCGCCTGAATTTCTGCGTGAGAGTCGTGCCTTGGAGGACAACCTCTACCCCTCACGCATCATCATAGGTCTTCCAAACTCCATCGATCAGGAGGGCGAAAGCTTTGAGAATGAGGCTATTGCAAAGCTTGCCAACGCTACTCATCTCGAGACTATGGCTCGTCGCTTTGCCGAGCTTCTTGTCGAGGGTGCATTGAAGGAGGATATACCTGTGCTATATATGGGCATCGAGGAGGCGGAGGCTGTGAAGCTCTTTGCCAACACCTATCTCGCCCTGCGTGTGAGCTACTTCAACGAGCTCGACACCTATGCCGAGATGAAGGGTCTTGACTCGCAGGCCATCATCGAGGGTGTGGGTCTCGACCCACGCATCGGCACACACTATAACAATCCGTCGTTTGGATATGGAGGCTACTGCCTGCCAAAGGATACAAAGCAGTTACTGGCAAACTACAAGGATGTGCCACAGAATATGATGACGGCAATCGTCGAGAGCAACCGCACACGCAAGGACTACATCGCTGACCAGGTGCTTCGCCGTGCGGGATACTACACTGGCTCGTCACTCTGGGAGGCATCACGCGAGAGGGAGGTGACTGTAGGTGTCTACCGCCTCACGATGAAGGCTGGCTCGGACAACTTCCGACAGTCGTCGATTCAGGGCGTTATGAAACGTATCAAGGCTAAGGGTGCTAAGGTGATAATCTACGAACCTTCGCTCGAGGATGGAGCGATGTTCTTTGGCTCGAGAGTGGTAGGCGACCTCGCGGAGTTTAAGCGTCTTAGCGACGTGGTGATTACCAACCGCTACCACAACGACCTTTCAGACATCGAGGATAAGATCTACACCCGCGACCTCTTCAGACGAGACTAACATCGAGAAACAAGCCGAGAGCTATGTCACAAGCCATAGACAAACGTCAGATTGCAAGGAATGCGATGTTTCTGTACATCAGGACATTCGCAGTCATCGTCGTGATGTTGGCCTGCTCGCGAATACTACTTAAGGCCCTTGGCGTTGAGGGGTTTGGACTCTACGGCTTGGTGGGCAGCATTGTGGCGATGTTCACCTCACTACGCGTGGTCTTTGCCTCGGCAACGCAACGCTTCCTGAACTACGAAAAGGCGAACAAAGGGCTGCAAACACTCAGCAACATCTTCACCATAAGCAAACGTCTACACGCCTGGCTGAGCATACTATTTATCATAATCACCGAAGTCCTCGGCATCTGGGCGATATATGGCTACCTCAACATCCCCGAGGGTAGACTCACGGACTCAATCATAGTGTTGCAATGCTCGATATTTACGGCCGTAACGATGATTATGACTGTGCCGTACGACGCTGTGATAATCGCAAACGAGAGGTTTAATGCCTACGCCTACCTCTCGATTTTGGAGTGCGTGTTGCAGCTCGGTACAGCATTCGCAATCACGCTCATCGAGGATAAGAGTCGACTTATAACCTACAGTGTAGCAGTGCTTATCATAGCCTTCGTGGTGCGATTAGCGAACATCATCTACTGCCGTCTAAGCTTTGAGGAGTGCCGACATAGGGGCCACTTCGATAGGGAGCTACTCAAGGCTATGGGTAAGTTTGCGGGGTGGAACTTCCTCGGTAACTTCGCCCTCTCGATCTACCTCGAAGGTATCAATATGGTACTCAACATCTTTGGCGGCGTGGTGGCCAATGCGGCACAGTCGATAAGCACGCAGGTGTCGAAGGGACTAAGTTCCGTTTCAGAACGAATGGCGACAGCATTTGCACCACAGGCAACAGAGCAATATGCTGTGGGTAAGATGGATAGCTTCAACGACCTTGTAATCCTCTCGGCGAAAATCATCAACTACGTCTACCTCGTGATGGCCATACCGATAGCCATCTTCACGGAGTGGATCATAGAGTTTTGGCTGGGTGAAATACCGCAATACTCCGTTGAGTTTGTGCGTGTTATACTTATCTACGGCCTTGCCCGCACAATACACTCACCAATAAACCTCGGCTTCATCTGCTCAGGATGTCTCAAGACCTATCAGATCGTGGAGATATGCATCCTGGTGGCGGCCCTACCATTGGCCTACATACTCCTTAAGCTTGGACTACCGCTCTACTGGGCACTTATAGCTATGGCCATCAGCAACATCATAAATAACATAGCAATCGCCCTCTTGGCACGCCGAGTGTGGCAGTTTAGGGCTAATGAGTTTGTCATACGGGCAATAGTGCCAATATTTTGTATAATATTTGTGAGTGGAGCCGTTTCAAGCTTGATAGTGCTCTATATAGAGAACATCTATCTGCAGATGATTTTTGTAGTCATAGCCACCGCACTCTCGATCTTTGCTATTGGCCTCACATCAGCAGAGCGTAGACGAGTGGTGGCACTCTTTAAACGAAAAGTTGTGTAACGATGAGACCTTGCGTATCGGTTTGTGTACCAATATATAGAGTCGAGAAGGACTTAAGACGCTGTCTTGATAGCCTTGTGAGCCAGACTCTTAGCAACATCGAGATTATCCTCATTGACGATGGTAGTCCCGATGGATCGGGTCGTATATGCGACGAGTACGCGGAGCGTGACGCACGCATCAAGGTAGTACACAAGGAGAATGGCGGTCTCAGTTCTGCTCGTCGCGTGGGCTTGGAGCTATCTACGGGCGAGTACTACATTGTCTGCGACAGCGACGACTGGGTAGAGCCAACGATGTACGAGGAGCTATACCGCAAGGCAAAAGAGGAGGATGCCGACATAGTCCTATGCGACTACATTAGCGAGTATAGCGATGGTCGAAGCATCCCAAGTGAGCCATACACCTTTACCACGCAGGAGCAATACATAGAGGATCTTATACTTCGCAAGGCCAACGCAACTGGATGTTGTAAACTATACAGACTCAACACTATACGTCGCTTAGGCATAGACTACGCAGAGGGCATAAACCTCGGTGAAGATGCACTCTTTATCTTCAAGCTACTACTCTGGCCACAACGTATCGTGACACTCAACAGAGCATTGTACCACTATCAGCGCAATATCGGCAGCGAGTCGTATACCAACAACATATCGCTGCGAGGTGTCGACAACGCTGGTTACGTACACCGCTGGAAGGGTGAAAACTATACAGACGAGCGATATGCCAGGGCACACCAGCACTCGCTCGTAAACTACGCCTTCGTGGCGCTACGCTGCAACGAGATATCGAAGGAGCAGTACCGAGAGATTCTCGACGACCTCTCGCTACGCAGACTCATACGACACAAGGCGCTCACGACGAAGTCGGCGCTCATTGTTGCAACAAAATATTTCGGTCTTAAGTTTGGGCGCATATGCCTAAAGTTGATGTACCGACACTTTTACAAATAGACCCGTGGCTTAGGGTAAAACGATTGGTTATGAAGATAGGAATTCTGACACACTACGACGTAAACAATATGGGTGCACAGCTACAGTTGTGGGCTATGTATCGTCATCTCGAGCGACTTGGTCACGAGCCCTCGGTATTGACCTACAAGAAGAACTACGACTTTGTACCTGAGCTTGAGCGCCGCAACCAGATAACACTTGCCTCAGTGCCCTACATTCTAAAGAATTACCTTTGGGCCAAGGGCTTTAGTCTTACATGGCACAATGTACGCAAATACCAAACACTCAAAAACTTCCGTCTTGAGACACTCTGTCACCAACCGCACGACACTGCAAATATCGACGCAGCGATAGTCGGTGCAGATGAGGTGTTTAGCCTCGAACTTGGAATAAACAAGATGATGTTTGGCCATGGTGTGAGCACGAAAAATATGATTGCCTACGCCCCATCGGCTGGTCAGACAGATATGGCCCGCATTGACCATTTCGATTGTCGTGAGATAATGGCGAGTGGATTAAAAGAGTTTAGATCGCTCTCAGCACGTGACAATAGCACACAACATATCATCGAGGAGCTAACGGGACGAAGAGCCGAGATTGTATGCGATCCAGCGCTTCTCTACGACTTTCCGCTCGAGGAGTACTCGCTACCTAATGGCACACCTAGTGGCGACTATGTAGTGGTCTACTCCTACGACGCACGATTCAATAGTCAAGATGAGGTTGAGGCGATAAAAAAATTTGCTAAGAATCACGGGCTCAAGACCTTGTCTGTGGGTACATACCACAAATGGTGCGACAAGAACATCGTATGCAATGCTCTCGAATGGCTTAAGTGTATATCACAAGCCAAGATGGTTATCACCGACACCTTCCACGGCACCATAGCTGCTGCAATCACACAGCGACCTATGGCCCTGACATTCAGCCGTGAGGTCAACTCACAGAAGATGCTCGACCTAGTGCATAGGCTAGGGCTTGAGTCAAGACTTATGTCAGAGATGACTCTTTCTGAGCTTGAGAGGGTATTTGGCAAGGAGCAGAATATGAAGGATATATCCCTTAATATCAACAATATGCGACGTACATCGCAGGAGTATTTGGAGAGTGCATTAAAACAGGTTGTATGCAGATAAATGCTAAAATACCGGGGCTTGAGCCTTGCAACACTGCTTCCTAGGAGCATTTTCACAAAGTTGCGCCGCTATGCACGTCGCAGAAGATAGATCGAAAGAGAATAAAAAATTAACCCGACACAAAGAGATGCAACTACTACTATTCATATTTCTACCATTCGTGGCATTCCTGCGCTCGTGCTTCAATCTGCGTAGCCGTGTGTCGCAGGTGGTCTTTGTGCTCTTCTTTGCACTCTTTGGTTACTGCCACACCTTTGAGGATATGCGTGCTGATAGCTACCGTAAGCACCTCAGTTTCACCACATATCAGGCAGAGAGTGTAGAGGAGATAGCTGCCAACTTCAGTAATGGCGAGGTGAAAGATGTATACGAGAGTCTGTTATTTAGCCTACTGAAGTGCTTCACGGATAACCCACACATAATGATGATGGTCGTGGGACTGATCTGCGGACTCTTTGCAATGTTCATCATACGACGTATAACCGAAGATAGTCTCAAGAGCCGAACGCTGCCAATAATCATACTCATAGTGATGATGGTTGTGGAGCTAAACCCTGTGCTTATGGGTGGCATTCGTAACTTTACGGCCTTTACCCTACTCTTCTACTCGCTTATACGCCTCACACTCGACAACAAGCGTTGGTGGCTTATAGGCATACTCCTCACGCCACTTATCCACTTCGGATGGGTAGTGGCCTCCGCAGCGGCAATCATCGCCTGGTTGGTGCGACTGCCAACAAGGGTGCTACATTACACAGCCCTTACAGTGTGCGTGTTGTCGCTATTTCTCGACACATCGTCATACGCCGGAGCACTCGACATCGTAGTAGGCACGATGGACAATGAGGCCATTGCCGACCGCGTGGAGAACTATGGCGATGAAGAGATAGAGATGGAGTTCAACAAGTCGCTCACAACACGTCTCTTGCGTATAAACAACCAAGTTGGCACCTGCTTTGTAGTAGTGTTGCTGATATATTTGGGACGCCGACGCAAGGAGCTCTTCGGGGATGACTACACGGCAAAGATATACTCGCTACTGCTGTGGTTTACCATAGTTGGCTATGCGTTGATATCCTTCTCTGTTGTGGGACAGCGATTTGTTGGCATATCTATGATGCTCATCTATATGCTGCTTCTGAACCTCTATAAGGATAAGAACAGTAGCGGCATACGACGCTTCATATATGCTCTACCAGTAGTCTTTGTCCTACACATACTCTGGACACTCTACAACTGCTACTGCAACGTCGGCTGGGAGATATTTGTACTCCCCACACCAGTACTCTTGATGCTATAACATTGTGATAGGATGAGGATTCTAATGGTCATAACACGCTCCGAGTTGGGTGGAGCACAGACGGTGGTGGCACAGCTTGCCAACACGCTATGTCACGACAACGAGGTGATTGTTGTCGCGGGAGAGGGCGATGGCAAGCTCTTCGATATGCTCTCAAGTCGTGTGACAAGGGTCGAGTGTCAGCATCTGCAGCGAGCACTATCACCACTCAAAGACCTCAAGGCTGCGATAGAGCTGCGACGCCTATACCGACACTATCGTCCCGATGTGGTACACCTCCACTCGTCAAAGGCCTCGACACTTGGTCGTGTGGTATTTCCACGACGTAAGATTGTCTATACGGTACACGGATTCGACTCTATTCGTGTGGCATTTCGCAAGTTTCTGCCCATAGAGCGTATGCTGCAACACCGCACAAAGGCGATTGTAGCAGTGAGCGAGTATGACAAGCACAACCTTGAGAGTGAGAGCATTACACGAAGAGTCACGACCATTCACAACGGACTCTCGAAGCCCGAAACAGAGATAAGCTTGGAGCATAAAACACTCATAAATAACTATCCTAAGGTGGTACTCTGCATAGCCCGACTAAGTGCCCCGAAGCTCCCCGAACTATTTATCGAGACAGCACGCGAACTGCCAGACTACGGCTTTATCTGGATAGGTAACAACGAGAGTGTGGAGTCGCTCGGTGAGCTACCCGCTAACTGCCACTTCCTTGGCAACATTGCAGGAGCGGGTGGCTACTGCTCTGCGGCGGATATCTTTATGCTACCCTCCGACTATGAGGGTCTTCCGATGGTGATAATCGAGGCTATGAGCCACGGCTGTCCCGTCGTAGCGTCCAACGTGGGTGGCATAAGCGAGATAGTCGAAAATGGCGTAAATGGCTATGTGGTAGGCAACACGGCTCGTGAGTTTGCCGACAAGATAGCCCACATCCTTGCTAATGGCGAACGATACAAGCATTTTAGCCAAGCAGCAGAGCAACGATACCGCGACACGCTGACGGTGGAGAGGATGACCAACAAATACTTAGAAATCTACAAATCAACGATTTAACACCCGGCCCAAGATGCTAACTCGAGAACTAACGGATGCTGAGACTACCCTACTGCAACTGCTTCGCTATGCCCTATGCGACGAGGCAGAGGCTCCCGTAATAACTGCAGCGACAGAGTGGGAGACGATATTTCGATTGTCACAGAGCGAGGGTGTAGCACAGATTGTGTGGCACGGCGTGGAGCGACTAATGGCCGAGGGTCGTATAGCAAGCGAGCATCTGCCAACCAAACGAATAAAACTACAGTGGGCATACCACAACGATAGTCTCGAGCGACGCTACAAGCAACAGAAAAGGGTGATTAGCACCTTGGCAACAACGCTTTGTAACAAAGGGGCCAACATCCTACTACTCAAGGGCTACGGTCTGAGCATCTGCTATCCTCGACCCGAAGAGCGTACCTCGAGCGACGTAGACATCTATCTCTTGGGCAACCAAGAGCTAGGCAACGAGATCCTCGAGAGAGAGCTCGGAATTGCCGTCGACAACACCAAGCATCTCCACACTACCTTCAAGCTCGAGGGCATAATGGTCGAAAACCACTTCGACTTCCTAAACATATACTCGCACCGCTCAAATAGAGCTATCGACACCCTTCTCAAGGAGTTAACTGAGGAGAGTGTGCCTCTTGCATTGGATAGCGAGACGATCTACATACCAAGCGTTAAGTTCAACTCGCTCTACCTCCTACGACACGCCGCATCGCACTTTGCAGCCGTTGAGATTGTCCTTCGCCACATTGTTGACTGGGCAATGTTCATAAAGTGCCACGCCCAAGAGATCGACTGGGAGTGGCTCCGCACGACGGCACGAAGATACAATATGGAGTCTTTTCTTGATGTACTTAACTCGCTCTCCTGGAGCATCTGCGGCATAGACCCGAACCTCACACCCGGCACCACACCACACCCTGAGCTCGAAGAGAGAATACTTCGTGATATCCTCTCTCCAGAGTTTGACGAACGCGAGAGACAGGGTAGCATTCTCAAGGTCATCGGCTTCAAGCTACGCCGCTGGTGGGCACACCGCTGGAAGCACCGTATGGTCTACAGCGACAGTCTCGTGAGCATATTCATCAACCAGATATGGAGTCATATTCTAAAACCTAACAACTTAAAAAAATAGACCACTATGTACTCACAACCTATTACTCATATTCATAGAACGGCGTTTCTCTTTGCCCTCGACTGCTCAACGTCGATGCAGGGACTTACGAAGCTCAACAATAAGATAATGCGTAAGGCTGATGCAGTGGCCGTAGTATGCAACTTTATACTTGACGAGCTACTCGAGCGTGCTACACGCAACGAGGAGGTGAGAGATTACTATGACATATCGGTTATTGGTTACTCTAAAAACGACATAACACCCATAATACCACACCGTTGCGACAGGCTGATCTCGATAGCTGAGTTAGCGAAATATGCTCCCAGGACAAAGGAGTGGAATTTCGAGGGCAACGCGAACAATGGAGACAACATCGATAATCGTGAGGCTGACTTCGTACTGCGTGAGTGGGTAAAGCCACTGGCAGAGGGACGAACACCTATGCACACGGCACTGACACACATCTACACATTAGTAGATAGGTGGTGCTCACGACCAGAAAACAGAGATAGCTTCCCACCGATGGTCTTCAACATCACTGATGGCGAGGCGAACGATGCAACACAAGAAGAGCTGATAACAGCAGCTGAGCATATACGCGAGACAGGAACAAACAACGGCAACACCCTCCTCATAAACATACACCTCGGCGAGCTAAACGATAATGAGATAGACTCTTGGGAGCCGAGCAAGATATTCCCATCGGAGAGAGAGTTTGAGGCGTCATCGGCCTACGAGATGACCCTCTTCAGAATGTCGAGCCCTATGCCCCAAGAGCTTGAGGCAGTAATCGAGGCGATAGGCAGTGACAGAGGCAGACCACCATACAGAGGTATGGGATTCAACGTGACACCGGGCGAGTTGCTCAACATCCTAAACATTGGTTCCGACAGCATCAACATCGCATAGCTATGGATATCACGACAATCGTAGAGTTTCGCGAAGCTATACAGCAGGCTCCAAAGTCATTGCTCTCACTCAAGGACATAGAGGTGGAGGTAGAGACACTTAGCCACACACGTCACTTTGCAGAGTGTTGGGCAACATTAGACAAGCGTCGTGTGGTTATCTATGCACCCATCACACCCCAGGCAATGAGCTACGCTGAGCGTGCCGAGGATGCACTAAGGGGTAAAAACTCGCGAGCACTGAGCAGCTTTACAATATATCGCAACGAACTACTACTCGGCAACTCTCGACGCTGCTCCATCATCGTAGAACGTCCGCTGAGAGGTACACCGCTAACGGAGATGTTATACACGCTCACCAACGAGAGGCTCACAGCAGGACTATGCTCGTTGCGTAACTCACTCAACGACAACAACCTTAGTCACAATAATCTACGTCCCGAAAATATCCTTGTGGACAACACCGCAGCGTGGCACTGCATACGCCAGTACTACACAACAGCTGCGACAGGTGGCGACAATGCTGCCTTTGAGCACCTTGAGAGACTCATCGCACGTCACGCCTTGGCAGACGAGGAGAGCAACGAGCTACACGACACGCTATCTACATACTCGACAGAGACAACAAAACCAAACCGCGAACGATGCGAGGAGTTGGGTCTTGTGGGCTTTAACAACGAGCGTGGCGAGCGTGTGATAGAGTGCAAATACCTCTGGGCAAGCGACTTTGAGGAGGGACGCTCAATGGTCATCAGCCGAGAGCGACGAGCAGGACTCATCGACAGCGATGGCCGTGAGGTGATCGAGACGAGGTATGACGAGGTTGAGTACGACCCCAACACAGGACGTTCGTGGGTACTCAACGATGGTCTTTGGGCCGAGTTTGACTATCTCGGCAATCAGATAAGTGGTTGGGGAGAAGAGAGTTAATGTGAAGTCGTGGTATTGAAACCCTTGAGGTCGATAACCACGATTTCGCTTTGTGTACCTATGCGGAAGGGAGGTCCCCAGAGCGAGAGGCCCTGCATAACGTAGGCGTGTGTAGAACCCCACAGACGGTAGCCGTGGCTCTGATCGTAGATGGCATCGGTGAGCCAGTTCAAGGGCCACACCTGACCTCGGTGCGTATGTCCCGAGAGGTGGAGGTCGACACCCGATTGCTCACTTAGAGCAATGTCGTAGGGCTGGTGGTCGAGAACTATTGTAAATAGCTCATCGGGAACCTCTGCCACGAGCTCCTCGAGGCTCTTGCGGCGACGATTCATCCTATCGTCGCGACCAATAATCGCAACCTGAGAGTCGAGCGTAGTGACACTATCACGCAGCACCACAATGGGCGTAGTGCGTAGGTAGTCGAGAGACTCCTCAATGCCACTGATATACTCGTGATTACCCAGAGCCATATATACTCCTCTTGTCGTCTCAATCTCGCTAAGCACTTCACACATAGAGGCTTGGCGAACGGGCGTAACGCTATTATCTATCAGGTCGCCGACAATAAGCACCACATCTGCTCGAAGCGAGTTAATCCTCTCGACATATTGTTCGAGCATCTTTCGAGTAGTGCCATAGCCAAGGTGTATGTCGCTAATGGCCACAACACGAAGCGAACAATTCTGGAGCTTATCGCTCTGAATCTCAATGGTCTCAGTGTGAGGATTACGATAGTTTAGATAGCCGTATGTGAGCAGCAGCACAGTTGCTCCAAGGGCATACCACACGCCACACTTAAAGGCGGGGAGGATGAGGCTCAGGAGGTCTGTAACTACGGTTGCAAGGGTCATATATAGAAGGAAGACAAGCCACACAGAGCCCATAGTAAAGAGCAATCGCTGTAGCCACACACCATCCTCAACGCCACGCATAGCAAAGGCCACAAAGAGCGATACGGCAGCGAGCCAGAAGAGAACAACAAAGGCCACTCTTGCCGCTATAGGGGCAGCAGAGAGGGCCTGAAGTAGACGTATGAAGATATATGTGTTAGCTCCAAAGTAGAGCAACAGTGTAGCAACCATTCCCGCAATCATAACGCACAATATCTTTTAGTTCGAGGGATTACAGTTGGCCTCCGTGCTTCGCTATGGCCTCTTAACACCACGACGCTCAGCCTCCTCCTCCATCAATTTATAGGCCGCATCGTAGTCGTTGGGGATATGACCATCGAGAATAGCATTCTTGATGACCTCCTTAATCTCGCCAATGATGCTCGAGGGAGGGAGGTTGTAGGTCTTCATAATGAGATCACCAGTGATCGGTGGCTGGAAGTTACGCACACGGTCACGCTCCTCCAAATCACGCAGCTTCTCGCGAACAAGCTCAAAATTACGGAGATAGCGTTGCACCTTACTATCGATTCCTGAGGTGATGTCGGCCTCGCACAGAAGCATCAAAGAGTCGATATCGTCGCCCGCCTCAAACAGCAGACGGCGAACAGCCGAGTCGGTAATGATATCTTCGGAGAGCACGATAGGTCGCATATGCAGAAATACCATCTTCTGCACAAAACGCATAGGCTCAGCTAACGGAAGACGCAGACGACGGAAAATCTGAGGCACAAGTTTTGAACCTACAGCCTCGTGCTGATGGAAGGTCCAACCGGCACGCTGGTCGTAGGCCTTGGTAAGTGGCTTGCCGATATCGTGGAGAAGTGCCGCCCAGCGAAGCCAGAGGTCATTGGTACGCTTGGCAACATTGTCGAGCACCTTCATAGTGTGTTCGAAGTTATCCTTATGACCGTGCTTGCCACGACGCTCCACGCCCGCCATACGGTCGAGCTCAGGGAGAACATACTGCAACAGACCCGAAGAACGCATCAGTGTGAGACCAATAGAGGGCACTGGCGAAGCGATTATCTTATTGAGCTCCACAGAGATACGCTCACGCGTGATAATCTTAATACGCTCCGCCTGACGCGAAATGCCGTCGAACGTATCGTCGTCGATATCGAATCCGAGCTGCGAGGCAAACCTCACAGCACGCATCATACGAAGAGGATCGTCCGAGAAGGTCTTATCGGGCTCGCAAGGGGTGCGAATGATGCAATCATCAAGGTCGTCAAGACCACCAAACGGGTCGACAAGCTCGCCAAAACGGGGACCATTGAGGCACCAGGCGAGGGCATTGATCGTAAAGTCGCGGCGACGCTGGTCATCCTCCAAAGTACCTGGCTCAACCTGTGGATTACGCGACTCAGGGGTGTAGCTCTCGCGGCGAGCACCCACAAACTCGACCTCCGTGTCACGCCAATGGAGCATCGCTGTGCCATAGGTTTTGTAGATTGTAACCTTTGCACCGAGCTCGCGGCCAAGTTCCTGAGCAACCTCGACACCGCTGCCAACAACCACAACATCGATATCGGTAGAGGGACGGCGAAGGTAGTGGTCACGAACATAGCCGCCGATGACATAGGCCTCGACACCTAAGCGATCGACAACAGTGGTAATATGCTTAAATATAGGGTGTTTCAGTGGCATCGGCTCTCTACTCGAGGTTATGTGCACGGCGAATACAACGCTGATAGATGGCTACAGTATTCTCCAGACCCCAATAGAGGGCGTCACTAATCAGAGCGTGACCAATAGAGACCTCGTCGACCCAGGGGATACGCTCGATGAAGTACTGCAAGTTCTCGGTATTGAGGTCGTGACCGGCATTGAGGCCAAGACCCACGCGGCGAGCCTCCTCGGCAGCAGCAACATAGGGGGCAATGGCAGCCTCACGATCCTCGGCATAGCCAGCAGCATAGGCCTCAGTGTAGAGTTCCACACGGTCAGCACCACACTCCTTAGCAGCTGTGACCATCTCGACTACAGGGTCGACAAAGATCGACACACGGATGCCAGCCTTATGAAAACGGTCGGCCATAGAGCGTAGGAAGTCGCGATATTTGATAGTATCCCAACCTGCAGACGAGGTGATAGCATCCTCAGCATCAGGCACATGGGTCACCTGAGCAGGGCGTACCTCCTCGACAAGCTCACAGAAGCTCTCGATGGGGTTACCCTCGACGTTAAGCTCTGTTGCGATGTTGACCTTGAGTTCACGAACATCGCTATAGCGGATGTGGCGAGCATCGGGACGAGGGTGCACGGTGATGCCATCGGCACCAAACTTCTCGATATTGAGGGCAGCCTCCAACAAATTGGGCATATTTCCGCCGCGTGAATTACGCACAACGGCAATCTTATTGATATTTACGCTTAGTTTTGTCATAATTTTCATATCTTTGCAAAAGCAAAGTTACGATTTTTTTTCATTCTGTGAAAATGAACATAATACTTTTTTCTCGCAAAGAGCTCAAACATCGTCCTGAGCAGCTACGAACAATCGTCGATTCTATCACTCGACACAATCTTGAATACTCTGTAAATGAGGATTTTGCAAACGTCATCGAGAGCCTCACGGGAATTCACATAACTGCAGAGCATAGATACACAAACTTACCCCAGGCAACGGGCAACGACTTGCTGGTGACCTATGGTGGTGACGGCACGCTGCTTGATGCCGTAGAGTTACGCCCATCGGCAACGACTCCGATTGTGGGCATCAACTGCGGACGCTTGGGCTATCTCACAGCCGACGATGGCCAAGGCATCGAGGAGCTCTTCGAGCATATTGTACGTGGCACACTACACCTTGAAGAGAGACAGCTACTGAGTGTCGAAGCGGAGATAGAGTGCGGCGGCAAGTGCCTAGCACTCAACGAGGTAACAATACACCGTCACGGAGCTACGATGATCTCGGTAGAGGCTCTTATCAACGGCAAACATATAGCTACATACCACGGCGATGGCATCATCATATCGACACCAACAGGTTCTACGGCATACTCACTAAGTGCTGGAGGACCCATTGTCGACCCTATGTGCAACTGCCTCGTACTCTCGCCTCTTGCACCTCACAACCTGACGATGCGACCAATAGTCATCCCCGATAACGCCGAGATAACTCTCAAGCTCGACGCTCGTGGTGGCGAGGTATTCCTCTCGTCGGACAACCGCACATATACGCTCAAGGATAGGGCAACAGTAAGACTACACAAGGCCTGCGAGGGGCTAATTCTTGCAACACCACACAATAACTCGTTCTACGACACGTTAAGAGAAAAGATGATGTGGGGCGTAGACAACCGCTAAAAGGGGTTCTCTGCGAGGCAATTTATTTGCAATGTATTGTATTGTTAATAAACACGTTAGCGTCTTGTCTCGCGTATACGCGTAAGAAAAAGTGAGAGTGAGATTGTGAAAATTTAATTAAATTGCTTACATTTGTCGGATAATATGTTAAAGCAGGAAGCAATACCACAACACGTCGCCATCATTATGGATGGTAATGGCCGCTGGGCAAAGCAGCACGGCAAGGAGCGTTATGAGGGTCATATCGCCGGTGTCGAGTCGGTGCGTCGTGTGTTGCGTGCAGCAGCAGCGGGTGGAGTGAAGTATCTCACGCTCTACGCCTTCTCTACTGAGAACTGGGGACGTCCCGCAGCCGAGGTGGAGGCTATTATGGAGCTCTTCTGCAAGAGCGTGGTGGGCGAGACACCTGAGCTCGTGAAGCAGGGTGTAAGGGTGCAGATCATCGGCGAACGCAGCAGATTCTCGAGCCGCGTAGTAGAACTTATCGACGAGATTGAGAGAACAACAGAGGGTGGCCAGAGGCTGACCCTCATATTGGCATTCAACTACTCGTCGCGTCGTGAGCTGGTGCTAGCAATGCAAGATATTGCCCATCGTATAAGGAAGGGTGAGCTGGCTGCAGAGGATATCTCGGAGGAGACTATAAGCGAGAGCCTTATGACACGCACCATCCCCGACCCTGACCTCATTATCCGCACAAGTGGCGAGTGTCGCCTGAGCAACTTCCTACTCTGGCAGGCATCATACGCCGAGTTCTACTTCCCCGAGGTGCTATGGCCCGACTTCGACGAGGTGGAGTTTGGCAAGGCTCTCGAGGTCTATGCCTCGCGTGATCGCCGCTACGGTTTAGTTACTGAAGAATAAAGAAGTAAGATGATAAGACTCTTAAGAATCACAATAGCCCTGCTACTGCTTGTCATAGGCATCAACAATGTCTCGGCACAGCAGACAGCACGCTTTACCTTAGGCAACGAGTTCAGCTCGGAGCTTGTCGACTCGGTGGACTTCGACAAAGAGGCACCGATGTTCGATGACAAGACACCGAAGCTATACTACATCCGTAAGATCAACCTCCACGGTGTGAAGTATCTCAACCACTCCATCCTCAAGACCTCAGCGGGACTTATCGAGGGTGATTCGGTATATCTGCCAAGCAGCTTCATATCGAACGCTATGCAGCGTCTCTGGGCTCCTCGCTACTTCTCGAACATCGAGATGGGTGCCACAATCGAGGGTGACTCGCTCGACCTCGAGATATTCCTCAAGGAGCGTTCACGAATCCTCACCTGGAACTTCGAGGGTGTGACAAAGAGCAAGAGGGATGACCTCGTAGAGATGCTCAAGCTAAAGCGTAACACCGAGCTCTCGGACTACATCATCGACAAGAACATTAAGCTCATCAAGGAGCACTACGCAGAGAAGGGCTTCCGCACCTGTAATGTTGACGTGCGTATCGACAACGACACGACATACGAGCAGTGTGTGAACGTAACATTCGTCATCGACCGCGGTCCTAAGGTGCGTATCGGCGAGATCAACTTCATCGGCAACGAGGAGTTCGATGACAAGCGTCTGCGTAGAACATTCAAGAAGACACACCAGAAGAGCGTGCTCTTCTTCCTCAACCGCAAGCTCCTTGAGGAGGAGTATGAGGAGGATAAGCTCAAGATGCTCGACTTCTACAACTCACAAGGTTTCCGCAACGCCCACATCGTGCGTGACTCGATATACTACATCGACGACGTGACTCTCGGTGTCGACATCGAGGTGTCGGAGGGTAACAGATTCTATGTGCGTAACATCAACTGGGTGGGTAACTCAATCTACGAGACAAAGCGTCTCGAGTCGATGCTCGGCATACAGCCTGGCGATATCTACGACAAGAAGTCGCTGCACAAGCGTCTGGGTATCGGTCGTGAGATGAATCCAGAGGAGATATCTATCTCGAACCTCTACAAGAATAACGGCTACCTCCTCTCGCAGATCGAACCTGCTGAGATGGTGGTAGGTCCCGACTCGCTCGACCTCGAGATTCGTATCTACGAGGGTAAGCCTTTCACGGTGAACAATGTGGGCATCTCGGGAAATATGCGTGTCAACGACGAGGTTATCCGCCGCGAGCTCTATGTGCGTCCTGGCAAGTTGTACAACCAGTCGCTCCTGATGCAGACTATGCGTACGCTGATGGGTATGGGTCACTTCGACGAGCAGGCTCTTGCACCCGACATCCAGCCAGTATCCGACGAGCTTGTCGATGTCAACTTCCCACTCGTGGAGAAGGCATCAGACCAGTTTAATATCGCCGGTGGTTGGGGTTCTGGCACATTCGTAGGTTCGGTGGGTATCACACTCAACAACCTCTCTATGCGAGACTTCTTCAAGAAGGGTGCGTGGAGACCATACCCCTGCGGTCAGAACCAGAAGCTTTCGATATCGGGACAGACAAACGGTACATACTACAAGGCTCTCTCGCTGAGCTTCACAGACCCTTGGTTCGGAGGTCGCAGACCTAACTCGTTCTCTGTGTCGGGCTACATCTCGGAGCAGAACAACGCCTACTATGTATGGCAGAATGCTACGATGTACTACCGCTCGATAGGTGCTGCCGTGGGCTTTGGTAAGCGTCTGCAGTGGCCTGATCCATACTTCACATTCTACGGTGAGTTGGGCTATCAGCGTTACGGCCTCAAGGGCTGGAACTCATTCATCATCAGCGACGGTGTGGCAAACACCCTATCGCTCAAGCTCGTTCTGCAGCGTTCGTCGACAGACTCACCATTCTACGCACGCTCAGGTTCGGACTTCACACTCTCGGTGCAGGCAACACCTCCATTCTCTGTGTGGGATGGCAAGGACTACTCAGCACTAAAGGCTGAGGGTACGAAAGATGCACAGCAGGAGATGTACCGTTGGATTGAGTTCCACAAGTGGTTGCTCAAGGGTCGCTGGTACTTCCCACTCACAGCAAACCAGAACCTTGTCTTGATGCTCGGCGCCGAGATGGGTTACCTGGGCCACTACAACAAGGATAAGGTGTCGCCATTCGAACGTTTCGAGGTGGGTGGTGACGGTATGACCGGTTATAATATATATGGTGTCGACATCATCGCACTGCGTGGTTACGAGGATGGTGCTCTTGACCCATCGAGCTACTACTCTGTAGGCTACAACAAGTACACGATGGAGCTCCGCTACCCTATCATTATGAAGCCAAGCTCGTCGATCTACGTCCTCGGATTCTTGGAGGGTGGTAACGGCTTTAACTCGTGGAAGGAGTTTTCACCATTTAAGATTAAGCGTTCGGCAGGTCTCGGCGTACGTCTCTACCTCCCTATCGTCGGTATGATTGGTGTGGACTGGGGTTACGGCTTCGACCCAGCATACGGCAAGACAAAGCGTAGTGGCTCACAGTTCCACTTCGTACTCGGCCAGCAGTTTTAATCTATAAAGGGTAAAAATTGGGGCTTTGGCAATAAAATTGCATTTCGGGACTTTAGTATAATAAAAGCGTAGAGTATGAGACGACTTATTGCAGCAATTGCGGTGTTGCTACTTAGCGTGGCGGTGGCATCGGCACAAAACTATATGGTCATCGACAGCGAACGAGTGTTCAAGTCGCTTGCCGAGTATAACAATGCCCTCGACGAGATTGAGCGCCTCTCGAAGATCTACCAAGATAAGGTTGACGAGAAGTTCAGC
>JAFYSI010000142.1 GCA_017559425.1 Alistipes sp. | reverse complement strand
TTCGAGTCGGAGGCAGAGCGCTTCCTCTTGGAGGGTGGCTTCCCATACGGTATCGGCTATGGCCTAACAGAGACCGCCCCACTCCTTTCGGGTGCTGTGGGCAATATGGTGCGCGTAGGCTCTACAGGCCCTGCGTTGCCAGCGGTGCAGATTCGCCTCGACAATATCAACCCTGAGACTCAGCAGGGCGAGATTGTGGCCAAGACCCCTTGCTGTATGATGGGTTACTATAAGAATGAGCAGGCTACAAAGGAGGCATTTACAGAGGATGGCTGGTTCCGCACTGGAGACCTCGGTGCTATCGACAAGGATGGTTGGATCTTCATCAAGGGCCGTCTCAAGAATATGATCGTTGGTCCTTCGGGCGAGAATATCTACCCTGAGGATATCGAGGAGGTGCTCAACAGCAACCGCTTCGTAGCTGAGTCGGTGGTTACCGAGGAGGATGGCAAGCTCATCGCCCTTGTACACTTCGACACTTCGGCACTCGAGGAGGCCTACGACGAGTTCAAGCATAAGATGGCTGTTGGCAAGGAGCGAATTGATCAGAAGATGGAGGAGATCAAACGCGAGGTTTTGGAGTATGTAAACTCTAAGGTCAACCGCTTCTCAAAAATCACCAAGGTTGTCGACAACGAGGGTGAGTTCGAGAAGACCCCTACCAAGAAGATTCGTCGCTTCATCTACGACCGTTCAAAAAAGAACGATACACAAAAATAGCCTTACAACTTATAAGTAATTACTGAAAACAGATTATTTATTAGCAAATTACGGGCTCTACCTTTAGGTAGGTTAAAAAATATGCGAACCTTCATTGTGGTTCGCATATTTTTTTATACCTTTGCAGCAGCATTGGTTCTCGGGAGTCAGCAGACTCCACAGAGATTAAAAGGGAATCGGGTGTGAATCCCGAACAGTTCCCGCTGCTGTGAATCTCACAGTGCTCGTGCGACATCATATTGTCACTGGGGGCGTGTCCCCTGGGAAGGCATCGCAGAGCGAGATAAGTCAGAAGACCTGCCAAGCGTTTACAACGAGATTGTGCCTGCGGCGAATGGGCTGGTCTGCGACTGAAGTTTTCAGGTGGGGGGGGGAGAACCCTATTTATTTGAATGTACACCCAGCGAGGGAGTACTCTCTTTTGAGTAGCCATAGGTGTATGGTCACTCAGCCTGAACCTATCATCTTGCACCAATTCCATACCGCACATTGAACGCGATCTCGTAGTGTTAAAGTTTACGGAGAATGACCTTTAAACAACAACATTATGAGAAAATTTTTATGCTTGGCCGTTAGCGTGGTAGCTACGCTGACAGCAATGGTAGGTTGCTCCTACGATGACTCGGCCATTTGGGACGAGGTGGAGCAGATCAAGGACCGTGTTGAGACCCTTGAGGAGACGGTGATTAAGACCAACGAAGACATCGTCGCACTGCAGACTATTGTCGAGGCGTTGCAGAACAACGTCTACGTCGTGGAGGTAAACACCACAACAGATGGTTATGTAATCATATTCTCGGATGGTACAACTGCAACTATCAACAATGGCAAGGATGGTGCTAACGGCGAGAATGGCACAAATGCCCCCGTTATCTCTGTTAAGCAGGGCGAGGATGGCAACTACTACTGGACCCTCGATGGCGAGTGGTTACTAGTTGATGGCGAGCGTGTTAGAGCCAATGGTCGCGATGGCGAGAATGGAGCTCCTGGCACTCCTGGAAACGATGCAATAGCTCCACAGATACGAATCAACGACCAAACAAAGATGTGGGAGATATCGACCGATGGTGGTCAGACCTGGGTATCGACAGGCGTTGTAGCTGAGGGTAAGGATGGTGCTAATGGAACAAATGGTGAGAATGGCACTAACGGCTCAAATGGCGACTCGCTCTTTAAGAAGGTAGATACATCTAACCCCGACTATGTAGTCATCACACTCACTGACGGCACAGAACTCCGCCTTGCACGCTACGATGAGAGCTGCCCAATCTTCATCATAGTAGATGCCCCTACGGTTGCCAAGGTTGAGTATGGCACAAGCGTAGAGTTTGTGGTTGAGGCCGACAATATTGCTGATTATGTGGCAAATACACCTCAGGGTTGGCGTGCACACTACTCAGAGAACATCCTCACCATAACAGCTCCCGCAAAGGATCTGTGTCACTACGACAAGGAGGGCATTGTTGCAATCACCGTGGTATCAAACGAGGGTAAGAGTGCTATCGTGAAACTCAACGTCGTTGCTGGCGAGTGGGTCGAAGAGTTAGACCTTCGAGTGCTCACATTTGAGGATGCAGATGCTAAGTTTGAGTCATATTGGTTGGACTATGCCTACGACTGGAGCGGTAAGGAGATTACAACGTGGAGCGACTTGATTGATGATACTCAGTATGGTGGTCCTCTGACATATGCTGACTATATGTCTGCGATGTACACTTGGTGGGACGAGGGTAATACGGAGCTATACCATATGTTTCCCGACAACTATGCCTACTGTTTCTGGGGTGGTGGTCACGCCATCTCAAACTACTGGGGCGAGGGCTTCACAGACGAGGATCGTGACAAGCATATTGCCAAGTACTACGGCGAGGACTATGTTACGGATAATGCGGGTAACGACTCGATGCTTGGCTGGTTTAACCTACAGTTTATGACACCAGTTGCACCACACTCGGGCGATAACTTCTGCGTACACTACGGCTACAAGGATTTCTTTTCGTATGTAGAGAATCTTCCAGAGTTGATATTTGCCGATGGTGAGCCTCGTGTGATTGACCATATGTATGTCACAAATACAAACTACACTCTCAATCAGCTCTACAATGGCGTGAAGAGTGAGGAGGGTAACAGTTTTGGTGGTAACTGGACAGGCCTCACCGTAGATGCTTGGCTCAAGATTGTGGCACAGGGTTTTGATGATGTAGATGCTGATGCCGATGCCGAGCCTATTAGCGAGGTTGAGTTCTATCTTGTGAAGGGTATGAATGTGGTAACCGATTGGCAGAAGTGGGATTTGTCGGAGCTTGGTGCTGTAGCCAAGGTGCGATTCAACTTCCAGTACTCCGACGAAATGGGCGGACGCTACGGATTTACAATCCCTGGTTACTTTGCCTACGACGACGTTGCCGTTCGTTTTGGAAGCCAATTAGTATTTAAGTAAATATAATGAAGAGATTTTTAGAGTTTTTATTTTTAAGTGTGATCGTTGTAGTTGCCTCGTCGTGTAATATCGACGAGGTGATTACAACCTCTATGCCCCCAAAGATATATCTCGATAGCGACTCAGGCATATATACCGTCAAGGCGGGTCGCGAGGTGGTTATCACCCCAGCGTACGAGAATGCCGAGGGTGCTACATATAGCTGGAAGATGGATGGACGACTCATCGGCAACGAGGCCTCACTAAGCTTTATGCGTGAAAAGGTTGGCGAGTACTACATCCTTCTTACCATCACCAGCAACACAGGCTCTGATAGCGAGGAGATTCGTGTCGACGTGGTTGAGCGTGAGATTCCCACAGTCACCATCGCGAGCAACGACAATATTACAGTAGCCTTAGGCTCCGAGGTTACACTCAACGCCTCTGTTCGCAAGACATCGCTTGCAACGGAGTTCTCGTGGAGCATCAACAACGAGGTTGTGTGCCAGGAATTTACATACACCTTTGAGGCCAATGCCTTAGGCAGATACAGCGTTACTGCCAACGCTTCAAATGAGGATGGCGAGCATAGCGACTCAATCACTATTGAGGTTGTCAATGCCGAGGATATGCCCTTTGTATGGGAGTTTGACCGCACAGCATACCACACCGTTGCGGGTAGAAAGCTACGCATCACGCCATCTGCGATTAACCAAACAACAGATGTCACATACCACTGGAGCATCGAAGAGAAGGAGGCTGCTGGCGGTGAGCCATACTACACATTCGTAGCCGATGCAGCTGGCGAGTATAACGTCACAGCTACGGCTGTAGCCCAGCGTGGCAAGGGCGAGGTGACCATCACGCATAATTTTGTTGTCACTGTCTACGATGAGGGTACCTACTACCGTGCTGCAAATGGCTCTTCTAAAGCCGATTGGAGCAAGGTACTTGACTACACCCCCGCCCCTGGTCAGTTTATCAACGAGCTAAAGACTGGCGGCTTCGACGGCACACAAACAACGCCCGAAGCAGCTATAGCATACGCCGAGACTCGAATGCGAGAGACAGACATCAATGGCAACCCATACCCCAACTGGGTATCACTCGGAGGCTTTGGTGGCTACATCGTTGTCGGCTTTGACCACAGCATCGTCAATAGCGGTGACTACGACCTCGCTATCCTCGGTAACTCGTTCAGCGGCTCATCAGAGCCTGGTATTGTATGGGTTATGCAGGATGAGAATGGTGATGGTCTACCTAACGATACTTGGTATGAATTGGCCGGCTCGGAGACGGGCAAGGATACGACAATTCAGAACTATGCCGTGACCTATTACCGTCCAAGTGGTGCGGGTATGCCAGTGCAGTGGACCGACAACCTCGGAAATAGTGGCGAGGTGGACTACCTTACCCAGTTCCACCGTCAGGAGTACTACTACCCTCTCTGGATTGAGGAGGATAGCTACACGCTTACTGGCACCTGTCTTGAGCCTCGCAACTACGACGCTTCGGGCAATGGCTCATACTGGGTAAATGCGGAGTATGATTGGGGTTATGCCGACAACTTCAGCCCCGTAGACCGTGAGGGCGAGGGCGACAACAGCAATGCCGTAGCAAACATCAACCACTTCAAAATCTCGAACGCAATAGATTGCGATTGCGAGCCTATCCACCTCGAGTTCATCGATTTTGTGAAGGTGCAGTGCGGTGTAAACGCCAAGAGTGGCTGGCTGGGCGAGGTATCGACCGAGGTCTTCGGCTTCTACGACTATAATATGAAGAGATAACTATGACAATACAACGTGTTAGGTTAATAATCGTCGCACTACTTCTTGTTGCGAGCTCCTGTATGAAGTGGGAGTATGGCATCGAGGAGGAGTTCGACACCTCCGCTTCGGGCGAGGGACTCTTCATCTGCAATGAGGGCAACTTCCAGTATGGCAATGCCACTCTATCGTACTACGATCCGCAGAGCAAAACTGTGCAGAATGAGGTGTTTTATCGTGCCAATGCAATGAAATTGGGCGATGTATGCCAGTCGATGATCATCCGCGATGGCATCGGTTGGGTGGTGGTGAACAACTCGCACGTGGTCTTTGCCATCGATATCAACACCTTCAAGGAGGTGGGTCGCATCACTAACCTGACATCGCCATGCTACATTCACTTCCTCTCGGACGAGAAGGCCTATATCACGCAGATTTGGGATAACCGCATATTCATCGTCAACCCCAAACGCTACGAGATTACGGGCTATATCGAGATTCCACGAATGACAATGGAGTCGGGTTCTACGGAGCAGATGGTGCAGTATGGCAAGTACCTCTATGTCAACTGCTGGTCATATCATAACCGAATCATCAAGATCGATACTGAGACAGATACAGTTGTTGACGAACTCATTGTAGGTATTCAGCCCACGTCGCTTGTTATGGACTGCAACAACAAGCTTTGGACCGTTACAGACGGTGGTTACGAGGGTTCTCCATACGGCCACGAAGCCCCATCGCTCTATCGTATCAATATCGACGACGGTAAATTTGAGGTTGAAAAGCAGTTTAAATTCTCGTTTGGCGACTGGCCATCGGAGGTGCAGCTCAACGGCACGAAGGATAAGATTTACTGGCTCAACGACGATGTCTGGGAGATGGACGTGACGGCCGACCGCGTACCTGTACGCCCATTCCTACCCTACAACGGCACGCTCTATTATGGCCTCACGGTATGTCCACGCACAGGCGATGTTTACATCGCCGATGCTATCGACTATGTGCAGCAGGGAATGGTCTACCGTTACTCGAAAGATAAAGAGCTCGTAGATAGCTTCTATGTGGGCATCATACCTGGTGCATTTTGTTGGAAATAAAGCTTTTACGATATGAAGAAGCTACTTATTATACTCACCATACTTCTCCTCTTGCCGACCCTTCTTGTGGCTCAAGATGAGATCCCAAGAGACTGGGCTCAGAGAGGCATCAAGATACAGGAGGTATCTGTCTACGGCCAGCGACCAATGAAGGAGATTGGCACGCAGCAGACCAAATTCGACACCTTAGTACTCAAGGAGAATATCGCACTCTCGATGGCCGATGTACTGACCTTCAACTCCTCGATATTTGTCAAAAGCTACGGTCGTGCAACGCTCTCAACAGTATCGTTTCGAGGCACTTCACCATCACACACGCAGGTGTCGTGGAACGGTATGAAGATCAACAACCCGATGCTAGGAATGACCGACTTCTCGATGATTCCATCATACTTTATCGACGATGCCTCACTATTGCACGGAACATCGTCAGTCAATGAGACTGGAGGCGGTTTGGGCGGTGCTGTGAAGCTCTCGACAAAACCTGCTCAGTCACAAGGCTTTGGCCTTCAGTATATTCAGGGTATCGGCTCGTTCAAGACCTTCGATGAGTTTTTGCGTCTGACGTATGGCAACAACCATTGGCAGGTATCGACGCGTGCCGTCTACTCATCGTCACCCAACGACTACAAATTCCGCAACCACGACAAGAAGATAAACGTCTACGATGAGGATATGAACATCATAGATCAGTACTACCCTATCGAACGTAATCGAAGCGGATCGTACAAAGATCTTCATATACTGCAAGAGCTATACTACAACACTGGCAATGGCGACCGCTTTGGCCTGAATGCCTGGTATATAAACTCCAACCGCGAGCTTGCGATGCTCACCGTAGACCACGGCGACGACACCGACTTCGACAATCGACAGAAGGAGAAGACCTTCCGAGGTGTGATGTCGTGGGACCATCTTCGCGAGAGCTGGAAGATGGGTGCCAAGGCAGGATATATCTACACCTGGATGGCATACGACTACAAGCGTGATGTGGGCAACGGCATTATGGCCCATATGACACGCTCACGCAGCCGCATCAACACCTTCTACGGACAGATAGATGGCGAGTACTACATTGGTCGCAAATGGCTCTTCACGGCCAACCTCTCGCTACACCAGCATATCGTTGAGAGTGAGGACAAAAACATCATCCGCCAGGATGGTGGCAAGGCCATTGTGGGCTATCGTAAGGGACGTCCCGAACTCTCGGGATCGGTATCGGCAAAGTGGCTGCCTGTCGACCGCATAGGAGTGTCAATCGTGCTTCGCGAGGAGATGTGCGGCAGAGAGTGGTCGCCAATCATCCCAGCACTCTTCATCGATGGCGAGATATCGAAAAGGGGTAACGTCGTAGCAAAGGCCTCTGTGTCACGCAACTACCGCTTCCCAACGCTCAACGACCTCTATTTCTTGCCTGGTGGTAACCCCGACCTAAAAAAGGAGAGTGGTTGGACATACGACGCTGGACTCTCGTTTGCCATAGGCCAGGAGGATCTCTACTCGCTGAGTGGCTCAGCAAACTGGTTTGAGTCCTTCATCAAGGATTGGATCATCTGGCTGCCAACGCCCAAGGGGTTCTTCTCGCCCGAGAACATCAAGGATGTACACGCATACGGTGTGGAACTCAAGAGTGACCTCAACGTGGCACTCTCGAAGGAGTGGCAGTTGGGCCTCAACGGCACATTCTCGTGGACACCATCAATCAACGTGGGCGAGCCTCGCACACCCGCCGATAAGTCTGTAGGCAAGCAGCTGCCATACGTGCCTCTATTGTCGTCGACAGTCACAGGACGTTTGGCGTGGCGTAGCTGGTCGTTCCTATACAAATGGTGCTACTACTCAGAGCGTTACACAATGTCATCGAACGACAATACGCTAACAGGCAAGCTTCCACCATACTTTATGAGCAACATAAGCCTCGAGAAGGATTTTGCCTTCAAATGGGCGGACCTTAACATCAAAGGTACTATCAACAATCTCTTCAACGAGGAGTATCTCTCGGTGCTTTCACGCCCGATGCCAGGCATAAATTTCGAGATATTTATAGCCATAACACCAAAGTGGCGATAGCGAATCTATCGCACTATAACATAGCCGATTATCGCTGCGTTTAACCCTTAGTAATGCAGCGAAAGCAATTATTCGCGAGGGGCAATAGTGAACAAAAAATCAAAAAATCGCGTGTCACTATTGCTGCTCTCGGATTTTTTTTGTAATTTTGTACGCAACATAAAATTATAAACCTGATTGCTATGTCTTTTATCGATGAAAGGGTACAGACAACAGGTCTCACATTTGATGATGTGTTGCTCGTGCCTGCCTATTCTGAGGTTTTGCCTCGCGAAGTATCGACTGTTGGTCGCTTCTCTCGCAATATTCAATTGAACATACCTATCGTCTCTGCGGCTATGGACACCGTTACCGAGGCCAACTTGGCTATTGCCTTGGCTCGTGAGGGTGGTATCGGCGTTATTCACAAGAATATGTCGATTGCGGCTCAGGCTGCCCACGTTCGTCGTGTTAAGCGTGCCGAGAGCGGTATGATTTACGACCCTGTAACAATCCGCAAGGAGAACACCGTAGGTGACGCTTTGCAGCTTATGCAGGAGAACAAGATTGGTGGTATCCCTGTGGTCGACGACCAGGGTATGCTCATCGGCATCGTGACAAACCGTGACTTGCGTTTCCAGAGCGATATGGATCGCCATATCGAGGAGGTTATGACTCGCGAGAACATCGTGACTACTCACGAGACCGACCTTAAGAGTGCTGCCGAGGTGCTTCTTGCCAACAAGATCGAGAAGCTCCCAGTTGTTGACAACAACGGCAAGCTCGTGGGCCTTATTACCTACCGCGACATCACCAAGCTCAAGGACAACCCTAACGCTTGTAAGGACTCTAAGGGTCGCTTGCGTGTAGCTGCAGGTGTGGGCATCACCCCCGACTCTATGGAGCGTGTCGCTGCTCTTGTAGCTGAGGAGGTTGACGCCGTAGTTCTCGACTCAGCTCACGGCCACACTAAGGGTGTTGTGGACCTTCTCCGCAAGATCAAGGAGACATATCCTCACCTCGACGTTGTTGTGGGTAACATCGCAACAGCTGAGGCAGCTAAATATCTTATCGAGAATGGTGCAGATGGTATCAAGGTTGGTATCGGCCCAGGCTCAATCTGCACAACACGTATCATCGCAGGTGTGGGCGTTCCACAGCTCTCGGCTATCTACGACGCTTCGACAGAGGCTAAGAAGGCTGGTGTGCCTATCATCGCTGACGGTGGCTTGCGTTACTCTGGCGACATCGTTAAGGCGTTGGCAGCTGGTGGTAACTGCGTGATGGTCGGCTCTATGTTTGCAGGTACCGAGGAGTCTCCAGGCGAGACCATCATCTACAACGGCCGTAAGTTTAAGGCTTACCGCGGTATGGGCTCTATCGACGCTATGAAGGCTGGCTCGGCAGACCGCTACTTCCAGAAGGGCGAGGTTAACGTTATGAAGCTCGTACCAGAGGGTATCGTAGGTCGTGTGCCATTCAAGGGCAAGCTCGCTGAGACTGTTTATCAGCTCGTAGGTGGTATCCGTGCAGGTATGGGTTACTGCGGTGCTAAGGATATCGACACATTGCAGACAGCTCGTTTCATCCGCATCACTTCAAGCGGTGTTACCGAGAACCACCCTCACGATATCACAATTACTAGTGAAACTCCTAATTATTCACGCGGTGAGTAATTAAACGCAAAAATTGCAACTTATAAATTTCTAGTTACTCTTTACTAATTAATAGTATTAGATGGAGAAGATATTAATCATCGATTTTGGCTCGCAGTACACGCAGCTTATCGCACGACGCATTCGTGAGATGCAGGTATATTGTGAGATCCACCCTTTCAACAACGTCCCTGCTCTGGATGATGACATCAAGGGCGTTGTGATGTCGGGCTCACCACGCTCAGTGCGCGATGAGGGTGCTCCACGCATCGACCTCGACGCAATCAAGGGTAAGCTCCCATTGCTCGGTGTCTGCTACGGCGCTCAGTACCTCGCCCACTTCTTCGGTGGTAAGGTCGAGGCGTCGCCTAGCCGCGAGTATGGTCGTGCACGTATGATCGTCAAGAATGCTGACGATGAGCTTATGAAGGGTCTCAGCCCCGAGTCACAGGTATGGATGTCGCACGGCGACACCATCACAACAATCCCAGAGGGATATAACATCATCGCATCAACAGAGGATGTTCCAGTAGCTGCATACCGCATCGAGGGTGAGCAGACTTGGGGTATCCAGTTCCACCCTGAGGTTTACCACTCAGAGGAGGGCTTCACAATGATCGAGAACTTCGTTAAGGGCATCTGCGGCTGTTCAGGCTCGTGGACTCCCGCAGGCTTCGTTGAGAGCACCGTTAAGGAGCTCAAGGAGAAGCTCGGCGACGACAAGGTTGTCCTCGGCCTCTCAGGTGGCGTTGACTCATCTGTAGCTGCACTGTTGCTCCATAAGGCTATCGGCGAGAACTTGTACTGTATCTTCGTAGACTCAGGTCTTTTGCGTAAGAACGAGTTCGAGGAGGTTATCGAGTCATACCGTGGCTTGGGCCTCAACGTCAAGGGCGTCGACGCTTCAGAGAAGTTCCTCGGCGACTTGGCAGGTATCACCGACCCTGAGACTAAGCGTAAGATTATCGGCCGCGACTTCGTGGAGGTCTTCGAGCAGGAGGCTAAGAAGTTGCAGGGCGTTAAGTGGCTTGGTCAGGGTACTATCTACCCAGATGTTGTCGAGTCAGCACAGGTTAATGGTACTGCCGTAGTCATTAAGTCGCACCACAACGTGGGCGGCCTCCCAGAGAAGATGGGCCTCAAGGTTGTTGAGCCATTGCGTCTTCTGTTCAAGGATGAGGTACGCCGCGTGGGCCGCTCTATGGGTATGTCAGAGCACCTCATCGGCCGCCACCCATTCCCAGGTCCAGGTCTTGCTATCCGTATCCTCGGCGAGATCACTCGCGAGAAGGTCGAGATTCTGCAGAATGTCGATAAGATCTACCTCGACATCTTGCGTGAGACTGGCTGGTACGACAAGATTTGGCAGGCAGGAGCTATCTTGCTCCCTGTTCAGTCAGTTGGCGTTATGGGCGACGAGCGTACCTACGAGCGTTGCGTAGCATTGCGTGCTGTTCAGTCTACCGACGGTATGACTGCCGACTGGGTACACATCCCATACGAGATCTTGGCACGCCTCTCAAACGAGATTATCAATAAGGTCCGCGGCGTCAACCGCGTAGTCTACGACATCTCGTCAAAGCCACCAGCAACAATCGAGTGGGAGTAAAGATTTATCGTGATAGTGACGCATCAGCGGCACATCCATAAAAGTAACCCACCCGAGGGCCGTACATCTAAGTACTATCCCTCGGGTGGGTTCTTTTGTGATGCACCTCTTACGCACATTATCTTCCTGGGTATGTGGAACCTTTTAAATTTTCCAGGTGCTCTGTAGCGGACTTAATTACCGACAAACCAATCGCTTTACCTAAGAGAGGGGGAACTGCATTGCCGATCTGAACTAGCTGCTTATTTTTCTTTCCTTCAAATATAAAATTATCAGGAAAAGATTGTAGCCTTGCCATTTCACGAGCTGTCAAAACTCTCGGAAGCTTTGGATGTAAATTTACACCTCCGTGATTCTCCTTTATGGTACACGAAGCCTCATTCCACGGGCATTTTTTCCAGGCATCAGAGTATCCTTTATATAAGCTCTGTCCTTCAGGTACAGCACTAATTCTTGCCTCCATTTCGGGACTATGCTTAGTTGGAAGGTGGTTAAATCCCTCGTCAACGGGATGGGAGATTAGATCCCCAATAGCCTCGCCAGTTGATACATATCTATCTGGCGACAACAGAGGATATGGATGATAATTAGTAGCACCTATCCTGTTACCAATAAAAATAACCCTATCACGCTTCTGGGGCACATAATAATTTGCAGCTCTCAATGTTGTTACGCTCATCTCATACCCAGCCTCTTTGAAATCAGAAATAATCTTACGTTCAACACCACCACCCAACATAGTTCTAAGACCGACCACATTCTCGCACACAACATATAATGGCTGAAGAGTCTTAACAATCTCAAGCAACTCTTTGTACAGAGAGTTACGAGGGTCATCCACAATTCTGTTTCCAGCCATACTAAAACCCTGGCATGGAAAACCGCCAGCAACCAGAGTTAACTCTCTGCCATTTAAATTTTCTCTACACGTCTTATAAAACAGGTCCTTTATCTCTCTTTGAGTGATATCGCCCTCGACCAAAGAGTGATGAAAATTTCTTTTGTAGGTCATACCTGCCTCTTTGAACCAGTCTAATCCACAAATACCTTGCATTCCAGATAGCTCTAACCCTTTGCTCAGACCTCCTGCTCCGCAAAATAGATCTACAAATGTAAACTCTGTTTGTGGTGGACTGTCCCAACATTCTCCTATATCAACCCAATTGACATTATCTACTAATCGTGTTCCTGACTTAATCTTTGATTCTGATGTTGTGCCAATAGGCTCTCCAAATAGGTCGTAGGAAACCATCGATTGACTATTATTATGTCCATTGATAAAATTCTCAACAGCATATTTAGGAATGCGATAAACATTACCTATTTTCGTAGAGGATAACTCCCCACTTGCGATATGTCTCCTTACCGTTTTAATAGATAAGTTTAAGTGAGTGGCTACTTCTGCAATAGAGTAGAATGAAGCATTGTTGTCCATCATTGTCCAGTTTATATGGCAAATATAGCGACAATTTTTGAATAATTTCAAACTAAACTTCTATAAGTTGAATTAGGATGGTTGACTCTCCTACGTTAATTGACAAAGGTATACTTAGAGTGGACACCTTGTGCATAATCTCATCCAACAAACAGTCTGTATCATTTATCCATCTATCTTGGTCGGCTACAACAATATAAAATCTATTATTCCCCCAACCGTTGATATCTCCCACAGCTTTACGTCGCACTCTCAAAGTGTCTGCTCCACCAACAAGACTTTGTACTAATTTTATTTTATCATCATCTGCTTGGCAATGCTGAACATTCCAACCATCTGGATATGTTGAGACCTTCAAATCGTATGGTACTCCATTAAATACGAAATCGGAGATGCTCTTTTTACGAGTCGGTGGTAGAGTATTAGGAATATCTCTTATGATCAAAGTCTCACATATATCGTGAGTTGTTACCATAAAATACTCGTGCTTCATAATATCCCGTGCAATATTTAACAAATCTTCAATCAAACCTGTACACGAAATACACTCTCTGACCTTGTCTTGCAACGAGTAATGCAACATTGATGGCATTGCCTTATGCCAACTATGTCCTAAAAGAATGCCTGATGATAAATTCTGCTTATGGTAGTCTATATGAGATGGATGCCACCATTCCCTACATATCCTGGTAAAATCGTCATCATTAATCTCAATATGACTCTCAAGAAATAACTCTTTACATTTTTTATAACTGTAAGACTTTCTGTAACGAATTCCATATTATAAAAACATTGCCTCAATAAACTCCTTTGAGGCCATATTCTCGATTTAATAAGCAATCAACTCATTATTCATTTTATTCACAAATAAATTCGTTTAACTTCTTTCTCCACATATATCCATCGTACCAACCACAACCGACACACGAACCACGGTATACACCGTCGCCTTCATACCAAAAGGATATGCCAAAAATAGGTGGTCGCTCTCCGTTCTTGATACAATGCTGACACGCACGATCTTTTAGCAGATTATGTTCTCGGGTCAATAGTTGAAAATGGGTCTTAACCTCATCATCGGTTAATTTTGATATATCTATATCATTATCCA